>JALSPL010000344.1 GCA_026985975.1 Anaerolineae bacterium
GTTTGACGTTTTACGATTGACGCTAAGGTTAAAAAGTATCCGATTCAAGGCGAAAATGACGATCAAGCAGGCTACCTTAGCAGTTACAAAAAATCTCTGTGAAGCTCTTGATTTTCCTCTGTGGTTCCTGTGTAACTTTTTTCCTGCGGTTACTGGTAAGATACCAAGAAGAACGCGTTCATTCAATCATACAGCGCATCTCCATGCAAATCCCTCTGGGGCGTTTTCTCAAATTTGGCGACTGGCCCCGTCCATGCAAAAATGATGCGGGCGATTTCAGTCTGCGTCGCCTTCCCCGCGAGTCTCCACCAATCTCTACCAGTCTCTACAAATCTCTCCTCTGACAATCTCTCCTCCCCCATGCGCCCGAACATCCTCCTCCTCGTCCTCGACTGCGTCCGTTTCGACGGCCTGCACATCTTTGGCAACGCCCGCAGCGTCACGCCCAACCTGGATCTGCTGGCCGAGAATAGCCGCCGCTACACCCAGGCCCGCAGCGCCGCCATCTGGACGCTGCCCAGCCACGCCAGCATGTTCACCGGTCTGCATCCGCGCCAGCACGGCGTCAATGTCGAAACCCGCTGGCTGGATGAAAGCATCCCCACCATGGCCCAGCGCCTGAGCCGGGCCGGGTATCAGACCACGGCCTTCTCCACCAACGCCTGGGTGGGCCCGCACTTCGGGCTGGACCGGGGATTCGAGGATTTCTACGCGCTGTGGCGTCTCGTTCCCAGCATGGGCAAGACCAAGTTCCCCTGGTGGGAAAAAGCCCTGCGCAAGAAGGTGCTGGAGCGGGGCGATAAGGGCGCGCGCAAACTCAACAAATATGTGCGCAAATGGTGGCGAACGCAGCGCGATCCCGACCGCCCCTTCTTCATGTTCGGGCTCTATCTGGACGCCCATCTGCCCTATCGCCCGCCTCGCGGCTACGCCGAGCGCCTGCTGACCCCCGACGCCCTGCGCCGCGCCCGGGCCGCCAACCAGGACGCGTGGGCCTACATGGCGGGCGAGGTCAGCATGACGCCCGAGGATTTCGCGGGCCTGCGGGCCCTGTATGACGCCGAGATCGCCTATGTCGATGAGCAGATCGGCGATCTGCTGGCCTTTCTCGACAGCGTCGGCGCACTGCAAAATACGCTCATCGCCGTCACTTCCGACCACGGCGAGAATATCGGCGACCACGGGCTCATGGATCATCAATACTGCGTGTGCGACAGCCTGGCCCGCGTTCCCCTCATCATCCACTATCCCGGGGCCTTGGCCGCGGGCGACGACCCCGCGCCCGTGCAGCACACCGATCTGCTCCCCACCTTCCTGGAGCTCGCCCAGGCCCCGACCGACGCCTCCCTGCCGGGCCGTTCTCTCATCGCCAGCGCCGCGCCTGCCGCTCCCCAGATCACTCAATACACCGCGGCCCACCGCCATCGTTTCGCCCGCCGCCACCCCGGTTTCGATCCAGCCAGCAAGGGCTTCGACCGCACCTACGATGGCGTCGCCCTGGATGGCTACAAGCTCATCCGCAGCAACACGGGCCAGCGCTGGCTCTACGACCTCACCGACGATCCCGATGAGCGCACAGATCTGGCCCGAAAAATGCCCGGCCGCGTCGCCGCCCTCACCGCGGCCCTGGACGCCTGGCTGGCCGATCATCCGCCCCTGACCGACGCCGCGGCTGCGCCCGAGCTGGACGAAGACCTGCAAAAGCACCTGCGCGGTCTGGGATATCTGTAGACTGAACACTGAACACCATCCCCATGACCAAACGCAAATCCTCCCGCCCGGGCCGCAAAACCGCCCATATCTTCGTCTCTCCCCGGCTCAAGGACCAAATCCGCCTGGGGCATCCCTGGGTCTATCGGGATGCGGTGGAGCGAGCGCCCGCGGGCCTGCCCTCCGGGGCCTGGGTGCGGGTGCAAAGCGCCAATCAGCAAGCCGTGGGCCTGTGGGACGCCAACGGGCCCATCGCCGTGCGACTTTTCAGCCATACGGCCGTTCCCGACGCCGCCTTCATCCGCGCCCGGGTGCAGGCCGCGTGGCAGCGTCGCGCGGCCCTGCGCGCGCCCGAGGCCCGCACCAGCGCCTGGCGCTGGCTCTACGGCGAGAGCGACGGCATCCCCGGCGTCATCGTCGATTTGTATGGCGATGTCGATTCGGGTAAGCAGTGGGCCGTGCTCAAGACCTACTCCGCCAGCCTGGCCCGGGTGCGCAAATGGGTGATGGACGCTCTGCACGACGTGACGTCCCTGGCCGGGGTCATCGACCGCTCGGGCGAGACATGGCAGGTGCTGGCGGGCGTCGCTCCCGACGACGAGATCATCATCCAGGAGAACGGCCTCCGCTTCGCTGTGGATGTGCTGCACGGCCAGAAAACCGGCTTTTTCCTGGATCAGCGGGATAATCGGGCGGCCATCGGGCGTTGGAGTGCGGGCCA
>JALSPL010000345.1 GCA_026985975.1 Anaerolineae bacterium
GTGTCATTCTGAGTGACCAACGGGAGCGAAGAATCTCGCGTTTGCAGACGGGGAGATTCCTCAGTCGCTGCGCTCCTTCGGAATGACGTAAACATAACTTTATTTACGAAGCAGAAAAAAGAAAGGATTTTTGCATCACTCATTGTTCCGTGAACACAAATTTCACTGATAAAGCGCTATCTGCTCATTGTCTGAAAAATCAAAATGACTTCATTATTGATAAAAAACGCTGATCTGCTGGTCACAATGGATGACCAACGCCGCCAGATTCCTGACGGCGGTCTCTACGCCGAGGATGGCGTGATCATGCAGGTGGGGCCCACCGCAGCCCTGCCCGAGGCCGCAGACACGATCATCGACGCCCGCGGACGCATCGTCATTCCCGGCCTGGTCAACACCCATCATCATTTCTATCAAACGCTGACCCGGGCCGTGCCTGCGGCCCAGGACGCCAATCTGTTCAACTGGCTGGTAACGCATTATCCTATCTGGGCGGGCCTGACGCCCGAGGCGGTGTATGTTTCAGCCAAGGTGGCCATGGCCGAACTCATGGCCTCCGGCTGCACCACCTCCTCCGACCATCTCTACATCCTGCCCAACGGCAGCCGCATCGATGATGAAATCCAGGCGGCGGTGGAGATGGGCATGCGTTTCCACGCGGCCCGCGGCTCCATGAGCCTGGGCGAATCGGATGGCGGCCTGCCCCCCGACAGCGTGGTGGAGGATGAGGCGGCCATCCTGCAAGACACCCGTCGCGTCATCGAAACCTATCATCAGGCCGAACGTTTTGGCATGATCCGCGTGGTGGTCGCGCCCTGCTCGCCCTTTTCGGTGACGCCGGATCTGATGCGAGAGAGCGCGGCTCTGGCCCGCAGCTACGGCGTGCATCTGCATACGCATCTGGCCGAGACCAGGGATGAGGAGGCCTTCTGCATCGAGCAGTTTGGCCGCCGTCCCGCCGAATACGCCGAGGACCTGGGCTGGGTGGGCGAGGATGTGTGGCACGCCCACGCTATCCACATCAACGAACAGGAGATTCAGGTCTTTGCCGAGACGGGCACGGGCGTGGCCCACTGCCCCAGCTCCAATATGCGTCTGGCCAGCGGCATCGCGCCGGTGCGGGCGTATCTGGATGCGGGGGTGAATGTGGGGCTGGGGGTGGATGGCAGCGCCAGCAATGATGGCAGCAACCTGCTGGCCGAGGCCCGCATGGCCCTGCTGCTACAACGGGTGCTGGGCGCGCCCGATGCGCTCTCCGCCGAGGAAGCGCTTTACATCGCCACCCGCGGCGGCGCCCGCAACCTGGGCCGGGATGACATCGGTTATCTGGCTCCGGGCATGGCCGCGGATGTGGCCGCGTTCCGCCTGGATCGGCTGGATTACGCCGGCTGTCTGCATGATCCCATGGCCGCACTCACCTTTTGTCAGGCCACACCCGCTGATTTCGTGGTCATCAACGGCCAGCCCCGCATCCTGGAAGGCCGCTTCACCGATCTGGAACTGACGCCCCTCATCGCCCGCCACAACGACATCGCCCGCGCCCTGGTCAACGGCGACTTGAAGTAGGCCGCCGCCATCACACTGATTCCTTCTTCCTATGCCATCACATCCAACCCGCACAACTTTTTCCATCCTCATCCTGCTCCCTATCCTGATTTTCCTCCTTGCCGCCTGCGCGGCGCCGTCTTTGGGCGAGCCCACGCCCGCGCCCACCCCCATCACCACGCCTTTCGCGGGCGTGCGCGAAGACCCCCAGCGCCTCACCCTCATCCAGACTGATCTGCCCGACGGCTTTCGCAAGCTGGATAACACCACCCTGCACGAGGGCCATAACGCGGTGCTGTTTATGAATCCTGATGCAGTCAGCGGCAAGGACGATAAGCGTGTGTTGGGCGTGGTGGATGAGATCACCACCTATGAGGATGACGCGGACGCCCGCGACGCCTTCGAGAATGATCTATTGCTCACCGAGCAGGACATCGCTCAGAATATCCGGGAAAACGAAAGCGCGGGGCAGGGGGATATCCAGGTCGAGGTTTATCATCCCGGCCTGCTGGGCGCAGACTTGTGGCGGGCGTTCAAGGCCAGCTATCAACTGGGCGGGACCCAAGTCCATGAATATCGCTATCAGTTTATGGTCAGCAACGCCATCGGCAATGTCATCGTCACCGTGCGGGCGAATGCGGATGGCGGGGAGTCGGCGCCGGGTCGGAAGCAGGCGGACGCCATCGCCCAGAAGCAAATCGATAAGCTCAACCAATTCCGGGCCCAGCGCCCCCAATAAACGATGATGATCAACGGCATCACCAAAACTATCCCCAAAAAAGAAGGCATGGCCGCAGTGCGGCGGCTCTATGACGGTTCCATCGACAGCTATGAATTTCACATGGCGGGCAACAATCCCAAAGTGAAGCCCGGCGATTACGTGTATACGATTTTCGATCATCACATCGTGGGACGGCTGCGCATTACCGAGCTGATTTCGGGCCACGTCAATCCCAAGTCGGGCCGCCCCCGCACCCTGGTGATGGTGGCGTGTCCGGGCGAGTGGCTGGATGAACCCATCCCCCGCCGCGGGCATCAGGGTACGCGCTATTATGATGGCGCGGACTGGCCCGAGGAGCGCTGACCATGCCCCGGATCGCGGTCAATGACATTCAGCTATATTACGAACGTCACGGCCACGGGCCTCCGGCGCTGCTCATTCATGGTCTGGGATCCAGTTGTCGCGATTGGGAGTTGCAGGTTCCAGTTTTCGCCCGCGAGTATGGCGTCATCACCGTGGATGTGCGCGGGCATGGGCAATCGGATAAACCGCCCGGCCCGTACAGCATCGCTCAATTCAGTGATGATATCGCCGCACTCATTCAGGCGTTGGATGCCGCCCCCGCCCATGTCATTGGCGTCTCGATGGGCGGCATGATCGTCTTCCAACTGGGCCTGGATCACCCCGAGCTGGTGCGTTCTCTGATCATCGTCAACAGCGCGCCTTCTTTCAAACCGCGGGGCCTGGGCGAGAAGTGGCAGGCGCAGCAACGCCTGCTGATGGCGCGGTTGTTGGGGATGAAAAAGGTGGGTGAGATATTGTCCAAGCGCATGTTTCCCGGGCCTGACTATGCCGACATCCGCAAGACTTTCGTAGAACGGTGGGCGGAAAATGATCGCCGGGCTTATCTGGAAGCGATGAAGGCTATTCTGGACTTCGATATCAGCGACCGCATCGCGAAGATTGACGCCCCCACGCTTATCGTTTCGGCGGATGATGATTATATTCCGGTGGCGGCCAAACGGGCTTACGCCGCCCGCATGCCCAACGCCCGGGTCGAGGTCATCCCTGATTCCCGTCACGGCCTGCCCGTGGAAAAGCCTGAAGAATTCAATCGGGCGGCGCTGGAATTTCTGGCGACGCAGACGCAGGCCGTCTGAGTTGAGGCTCTGCGCCCGCCCGGTGTGACGCATCATCCCTTCTTTTTGGAGGTCACCCCATGCACACAAAGTTTTTTGCCCTTCTCGTCGTCCTCTTTACCCTGACGCTGAGCGTCCTCCCGAGTGCGGCTGCCGGCCCGGGATCGCCTGTCGCAACCACCTACGAGGTGGGGCCGGGCAAGCCTTACGCCAATATCGGCGATGTGCCCTGGGAGAGCCTGGGCCCGGGAGACACGGTGCTCATCTACTGGCGGGCCCAGCCCTACAAAGAGAAATGGGTGATTGCGGTGCAGGCCACCGAGCAACAGCCGCTGGTGGTGCGGGGCGTGCCCAACGATCAGGGCGAGCTACCGGTCATCGACGGCCGCGACGCCACCACCCGCACCCAGCTTGATTACTGGAACGAGCCGCGGGGGGTGATCAAGATCGGCGCGGCCAGCAGACCCAATGTGCAAACGGCCACCTGGATCGTGGTGGAGAATCTGGACATCCGCAGCGGACGCCCGCCCTATCAATTCAGCGATGACGCTGGCAACACCCAGAGCTACGCCAGCAACGCCGCGTCCTTCTATGTGGAGGATGGCCAGCACATCGTGCTCAAGAACTGCATCATCCACGACTCGGGCAACGGCATTTTCGTCTCGCCCGCTGCGCGGGACATCACCATCGACGGCAACTGGATCTACGACAACGGCATCGAGGGCAGCTATTACGAGCACAACGCCTACACCGAGGCCATCGGCATGGTGTATCAATTCAATCATTTCGGGCCGCT
Source organism: Anaerolineae bacterium (assembly GCA_026985975.1). Taxonomy (GTDB): domain Bacteria; phylum Chloroflexota; class Anaerolineae; order J102; family J102; genus M2005. The sequence goes on from JALSPL010000345.1 coordinate 4,202, forward strand.
GCGGCAGGATTGCGGCGGCAACAATCTCAAGGATCGCTCTGCGGGCCTGGTGGTGCGCTACAACTGGATCGAGGGGGGCAATCGCCAGCTTGATCTGGTGGACGCGGAGGGCAACGCCGCCATTGTCAACGATCCCAGTTATCGCCAAACCTTTGTCTACGGTAACATTCTCATCGAGCCGGATGGCGCCGGCAACAGTCAGATTCTGCATTATGGCGGCGACAGCGGGACGACCGGCGATTATCGCAAGGGAATGCTCTATTTTTACAACAACACCGTCGTCTCCACCCGAGCGGGCAACACCACGCTGATGCGTCTTTCCACCAATGATGAAACCGCTGACGCCCGCAACAACATCCTCTACGTCACCGCGTCAGGCGACAAGCTGGCCATGCTGGATGCGTCGGGCGCGCTGCATTTGCGCCATAACTGGACCAAGCCCGGTTGGGTGGACAGCCATTCCGGTTTGACCGGGGTCATTTACGATGATGGCGGCAATATCACGAGCGGGGCCCCGGGTTTTGTGGATGAGGTGGGGCAGGATTATCACCTGACCGAGAATTCCCAGTGTGTGGATGCGGGCGGGGCGTTGAATCCCGACGCACTGCCTGATTACGGCATGGACAGCCAGTATGTCAAACATCAGACCCAGGAGCCCCGGCCCGATGACGGTTCGCCCGACATGGGCGCATTCGAGCGGGGAACGCCTTTGTATCTGCCCCTGGTGGAGATAGCCGCGTTGGGGGCGGCTGATGTGCGCCTGAGCTGGGGCAGTCTGCTGTGGTACAATCAGTTTCAGGTTTGGCGCAGCAGCGAGCCCTATTTCTCGCCGTCGGGCGCGGCGTACGCCGATGTGATCTTTTCGCCCTGGCAGTATGATGATGCTGGCGCCCGGGGCAATCCTGCGCTCAATTATTATTATGTGGTCACCGACGAACTTTCGGGCGGGGGAACGGCCAGCTCAAATCGGGTGGGGGAGTTTGATTTCGCATTGACTGCGGGCCAGTAGCATCGCAAAAGAAAACCCCCGTCTGTGGCAGGCGGGGGCTGAGTGAACGGATGGGAGGGGATCAGGCGTCCGCCTGGGGCGAGATGTCCACCGGGTCCAGCACCTCGCCCTCGACGGTTTCGATGGCGCCGTCGCTGTCATCCTCGGGCATGATCACGGCCATGATGATGTAGAGAATGACGCCCGTGCCCAGGCTGGCGATGCTGAACAGCGCCCACAGGATCCGCACCACGATGGGATCGATGTTGAGCCAGCGGGCGATGCCGGCGCACACGCCCAGCAACATGCGATCATCCACGCTGCGTTTGAGGGGCGTCTTTTCTCGCATGGTCTGGTAGCCGCTGCGAACGCTGTCTTTGACGGTGGCGCTCTCAGGGACGCCATCCTTGACTTTGCGGGAGATGGCCTGGGTGCGGCCCAGTTTGCTCAGAAGCAGCCAGCCGCCCGCCAGCAAGATCAGCGGCCAGAAGACGAGACCGATGATGTGCATGACGCCGCTCAGGCTTCGCCAGATGAGGGGCAGGATGCCGAAGTTGGAGAGCAGCCACAGCACGCCCAGGGTGATGAGGGCCCAGGCGAGAAGCCCCATGCTTTTTTCATCCATCTTGATGGCTGGCTCGGCCACCTGGCCGCGGGCGTTATCGCCGACGGGCAGGAACAGCCACAGCGCCAGATACGCCCAGAACGCTGCGCCGCCGGTAAATAGCGTCACCAGCACCCACAGCAGCCGCACGATGGTGGGGTCAAGATTCAGATAATCGGCCATGCCGCCGGCCACGCCGCCGAGGATCTTGTTGGCGTCGCTGCGAAAAAGGCGTTTGCGGGCGGCGTCGTCCTGGGGCAACTGCCGGTCCTCGGGAATGGTCGAATGATTGTAAGAAGTGGTCATAACGCCTCCTGGGTGATCACGAAGAAAACGAAGATGTGAAAAGCTTCATTGTTCTCTACGCAGAAAAGAGACGACGGGTTGCGGGTCAGGGAGCGGGGGTGGGCGCGGGAGCGCTGAAGAGATCGCCCGGCAGGATCATCTGCTGGCCGCCGTTGGGCGTGTAGACGGTGGGGTATTGGCCCGACCATTGCAGCACCGCCTGCCAGTTGATGAGTGCGGGCGTCAGGCTTTGGGCCAGCAGTTCGTTGGCCTGGGCTTGGGCTTTGGCCTTGAGCAGGGTGGCCTCGGCGTCGGCCTGAGCCTTGAGTTTGATGGATTCAGCCTCGCCCTGGGCGATGCCGATGCGCTCCAGCCGCTGTTTTTCGGCTTCGGCTTCGGCCTGGGTGATGGCGCGCTGTTTCTCATATTTGGCCTGCTCCGCCTGATGTTTGCGGGTGGTGACGTTTTCAGCTTCGATCTGCTTGTTTTCCACCGCTTGTTTGTAATCATCGGTGAATCCGATCTGGCGCAGGCCGAAGAAGGCCAGTTCGACGCCTTCTTTCTCGAAATCGTTGCTGAGCTGGGTGGCGATGGCTTCTTGCGCTTCGCGGATATCGCCCGAATAGAGCTGGCTGGCGCTGTAGTTGCGCAACAGGGTGCGCACCCACACCCGGCTATCCTGTTTGACGAGTTTTTCCACCACATCCTGCTCGGTGCCCAGATTATTGACGATGTTGGTGGCTTCTTGTGGTTTGATGCGAAAACGCACGGTGTAGCGGGCCGTGATCTGCTGGCCGTCGCTGGTGGCGGTGTCCACCTGATAATCGGTGTAGTCGGCTTTGGATGCGTCGGGGTTGTCGCTGGTTTCGTAAACGATTTCCTGGGTGCGGTAGACCACGGTTTGATCGATGAAGGGCGCTTTCCAACTGAGGCCCGGTTCGAAGACGGCGACGACTTCGCCGAAGCGTTTGACTACGGCCACGGAGCCTGCCTGTACGATGGTGTAGCTGTTGACGATGGCCAGGGTCATGAAGATCAGTAATGCTGTGAGGACGCCTGCCAGCAAGGTGGTGCGGGCGGTGACTTTTTTGCCGGTGCGGGCCAGGGCGACGCCCAAAAAGGCGATGACAAGAATACCGACGATGCTGGCGAACATGGCGGCGACGATGAGTTGAGCCATAACAATCTCCTGAGGGAAGGGGTCTGGATCGTCTGAAAAAAGTATTGTCTCATGCCAGGCCGCCAAGGCGCCAAGGGAAATATCGAGGTTTCGCCAGAGAGACTTGGCTGAAACCCCATCGTTTGCGCTGTTTTTTCGACCATTGTTGCTGATTTTGACCTTTTTTCAGTGACGCCAGGTCTGAAATTTGGTTTTCCATAGCATACCACACCCGTGCGCTTTTTGCTTGACAAATTTTCCTGGCACCCTGATTTTTCCCCGAAAAATGTCTGACATTTCCGTCAGGGTATCAGCAGTTGTTGTCCAATCCTGATGGTGGTGGGATCGGTGATATGGTTGATGCGGGCCAGATCGGACAGAGAGACATGATGTTTCCGGGCGATATCGTAGAGGGTGTCGCCCGGCTGCACGGTGTAGATGGCCGAGGTCGGGATGGGAGCGGGCGTGGGCGGCGTCGGCGATGGCGATGGTGTGGGCGTGGGCGCGGGCGGCTCGATTGTGGGCGGTGCGGGCGGGGACGCGAGCGTCGTGATCGAGGGAGGCGAGGTGACGTGCGGGGTGAAGCGGGGCAGCGTCTCGCCAGGAGAGGCTTCGAAGGATGCGGATGCGGCGTATCCGTTTTCGAAGGGGTTGGTCTCGGGCCAGGGGGGACGCTCGCGCGTGCAGGCGCTGAGGCCGGAGAGGGCCAGGAGCAGGATGAAGAGCAGTGTGAGAAGGCGCAGGGAGGGCATTGTGTTGATGGGGAGGCGGGGAGACGGGGAAACTAGGAGACTAGGAGACTAGGAAACTAGGAGACTAGGAAACTAGGAGACTGGGAGACTAGGAGACGAGGAGGGGGAAACGAGGAGGCGAGGAGACGGGGAAACGAGGAGACGAGGAGACGGGGAAACGAGGAGACGAGGAAACTAGGAAGCTGGGAGACGAGGAAAGTGGGAGACGAGGAAACTAGGAAGCTGGGAGACGAGGAATGTGGGAGACGGGGAAACTAGGAGACTAGGAAACTAGGAGACAGGGAGAGGGCGGTACTTCGCATGATGCTGGCGGGGAGGTGATTGTCAGCAGTTGTATTTTATCATACTGGAGTCTGGCGAAAATGAAATGGGTGCGTCCTAAACGAGTTGGAAGCGTTCATGCGCCTCCACCCGGCATCACAAGTGTAGTAATCAGTAATCAGTTTACAGTGTTCTGTGGCGGCGGCCCGTCGCATTTGCCCAAGGCGCTTTAGCGTCTTTCAGCTATGAGCCTGGGCCTATCAGCCCCAGGCGGAGGTGGCAGACGTCAACCTCCAACTGAAATAGGACACACCCAAATGAAATTGTGTCTGGATTTGTACGCATCATATCCAATGATCTGACGAAAATAGACCAAAGGACAAAGATTGAGGAAAAAGATTCGTCTATTTTCGTCTAAATTCGTCTATGTTCGTCTCCAAAAGAGCGTTGATCAGTAACAATCTGCGAGAAACTGAACTCAAAGAAAAAAACGCCAGTGTCCAGTTTTATCATAGAGTCGGGGGCGGGCGATGATGTGCGGGGCGGGCGGGGCGGGAGGTCAGGGGGCGGGCGCGTCGGCTTTGAGGATCATGACCGAGGTTTGCCAGGGGAGGCGCTGGCCGCGAAGTTGGTCGCGGAAAAGGGTTTCGATCTGCGTGAGTTCTGCATCCGAGAGGCGGGCGGCCAGACGCTGGCGGTAGCTGGGCCGGGCGTCGCCCGCGGGCGCGAACCAGCGCGCGAGCAGGGCGTCGGTGATGCGCACCCGGGTCTCAAAGGCGATGGTCTCGACGGCGGCGCTGAACCCGGCCGCCCGGAACAGCCCGGCCAGGGTCTCTGCATCCCAGTTGACCATGGGGTCATGGGGATCGGCGTAGATGGCTTCTTCGGCGTCTTGCAGCTTTTGGGCCAGGGCCGGGGAGAGGCTAGATGGGGTCAGCAGTTTGTAAAGACGCTGGGTGTGGCGGGGGATGGTTTCGGCCAGGATGACGCGGCCGCGGGGAAGCAGCAACGGGGGCAGGGATGCAATGATGGCGGCTTTGTCTGGCCGAACGCCCAGGCTGTTGCGGCCCAGGATGACATCGAAGCGCATGTCGGGGTCGGTTTGGGCGATGATGGCGGGGAGTTGGGCCAGATCGCCCTGGAGGATGAGGGGGCGGCGGAGTTCGGGGAGCTGCGCCGCCATTTGCTGCAAGGCGCGGGCTTCTTGCCCGGTGCGGGTCAGGGCGGTGACGCCGCCTTCGGGCGCCTGGCGCAGGGCCTCCCACGTGAGCAGGCCCGAGCCCGCGTTCAGGTCGAGGATGAGGTGATGGCGCTGAATCCGGGCTTTGGCGATGATCGCGTCCCGCACATCCCCCAATTGCCGCCCCAGGTTGGAGATGGTGCGTTGCAGCCAGCGATCGCTGGCCCGATCGACATCAGCGCCGCTGAAGGTGAGGATCTCGGGGGGCGCGCCTGCGTTTTCTTCCAGCATGGCCGCGAGTTGGGCTTCGTGGCGGCGGGCGACCTGGTCGGCGATGCGGGCTTCGTAGCCCTGGTCGGAGGGCTGGTAGAAGCGTTTGCCCTGGAGGGCGTCGGGCAGGTATTGCTGGGCCACCCAGTGGTCGCGATAGGCGTGGGGATAGAGGTAGCCTGCGCCATGTCCGAAGCCTTCTTTATCGCGGCTGGCGTCGCGCAGGTGGTTGGGAATCTGGCCCTCGGGTTCGTTTTCGACGGTGTGCAGGGCGTCGAAGAAGGCGAAGGCGGAGTTGGATTTGGGGGCGGTGGCC
>JALSPL010000346.1 GCA_026985975.1 Anaerolineae bacterium
AAGCGAGCTGCAACTGGCCCGCACCGGCAGCCACGCGGAGCTGTTTCGATAATAGCATTTCAACGCCGCCGGATTGCATATCCGGCTCGGAGCAAAGGCTCACTGATCACTGCTCACTGCATACTGACACCCCATGTCCCACTTCATCCTCGCCACCCTCATCTACGCCCAACGGGAAGACCACGCGCTGATGCTCTATCGCCACAAGGAGCCCAACCTGGGGCTGTGGATCGCGCCCGGCGGCAAGATCGATCCCGGCGAATCGCCCAGGCAATGCGCCATCCGCGAACTGCAGGAGGAGACGGGCCTGACCGCCGTAAACCCCGAGCTGCGGGCGGTCATCACCGAGCTTTCGCCCGACCCCAACTGGCAATGGCTGATGTTCGTCTATCGCACGCAGGTACAGGCGGGCGAGGAATGGGGCGATGGTCGCGAGGGACGTCTGCAATGGTTCCCGGTTGATGAGATCCCGTCCCTGCCCATCCCCCAGGCCGACGCCATCTTCTTCCCCTACATCATCGATCCCCTCGGCCCGCCGCAGGAGATGCTCTTCCGCTACGACGCCGACCTCAAGCTCATCGATTGGGAGACGCGGGCGCTGGGGCGATAGCGCCTCACGCCCGCTTAACCCCTCTTGGCCATTCGTTCCAATATCGGCCGCAGGTGCGTTTCCGAATTATCGAGCAGCGCCAGGTCAGGCAAAGCCATTTGTCTCTGCAACGTCTCCACCACCTTGTATCCAAAAAATCACTGGTTTGGCTTTGGCCTTGCCAGAAAAACCATGAGCCAAAGAACTGCAAAACTTGGATCGACTGAAAAAAGCTTGATCTCACGCAAAGCTGCCAAGGCGCAAAGGAAAATATCATGGTTTCGCCAAGGAAAAGTGGCTGAAACCACACCATTTTCGCTGTCTTCTCTATCGTCGCTGCTGATCGCGACCTTTTTTCAGGGGAGCCAAACTTGCGCATTGAAACGCCCTCTCCCTCCTCGTGCCATTGACACGGTTTTGGGGCTGTGCTATAGTGTAGGCGACAGGCCGTTATGATCAGTCATCCTTTTTTCGGGGCCCAACAGGCCGCCTGTCTTTCAGGAGCATGCCGCAGAATTCTTCCGCAATACGCAACTCATCCGCAGATTAGATGGAATGTCTGATAAAGCGCCGTGTGGTGTGATTATCCGGGCATACGTATAATCACTGATATGTCCCGAAGGAATAGGCAATGAAACCAAACATCCGGCAAGCGACAACAGCAGACGCGGCAAAACTCAAGGCTCTGGACACTATCGTCCCGATAGATCCAAAGCGCGCCGAATCTATTGACCAGTGGCTGCATAATGATCAGGTCCTTGTGGCAGAGATCGAGGGTCGAGTTGTTGGATACGGTGTATTCAATCACGCTTTCTTTCATCAAGGACAAGCTGAAATGCTCATGGTTCACGCAGACTACCGTGGAAACCGAATAGGAGAACACATTCTGAGAGGACTTGAGGAACTCTGCGACACTTCTAAATTCTATGTCACAACGAACCTATCGAACCACAGGATGCAAAGGGTATTGTCCCGGCTGGGCTACCGTCCAGCTGGATACATTCACGAACTGGACCCTGACGACCCTGAGATGGTGTTTGTGAGAGATATTGATAGGACATAACAATGCCATGCACTCGGACGTGGATTCCGCTACGCTCCATCCACGCCGGTGATGGCAGGCGTTATGTGTACTAGAAAATGAAAGAGCATCATTGCGTAACTGAATCTGGAGAGCACTTCATCATCTTTCAAAATGATGCGGATGTGTATTTATGCCCTGTTTGTGGCAGTGCTGAGTTCAATGTGCCACCATATGATTCTAATGGAATCCCATCATTCCAAATGTGTTCATGCGGTTTCGAATTTGGCTTCGATGATTCAAGTCTTGCATCACCTGAAGCATTAGAAGGTATTGTGTCAAACTGGAATAGATGGCGTTTAAAAGTAATTGAGAAAAACAAAAATAACAAAAATAGCCTTGCTAAGCTTGAGAGGAATTTAAAACAAATAGGCTATCAATTATCGTTTGATCTAATACCGGTATATATTGGTGGCAACACATAACAAATCGCTCAACTTGACCGCAAAAAGCAGAGTGTAGCATAGCGGAACGCCGCTTTTTGCGTCAAGTTAGCTCAGTTGTTAGCTTCTCTCCCCCTGGTGGCCGCGGGGCGGGCGCTGGATGATGGGCGGAAGAAGGGGGGGCGCTTCCGGCCGTTGCAGTCCGGGGCAGTCTTGCGCCCGCGGGCATGATGCGCGGGCGCAAGACAGGGCGGGCGGATGGCCAATCCGCCCGGTTGGCTATGCCGCGTCCAGGCCCGCGCGCAAGCGCCCCACAAAAGCTGCGGCTGCGGCCGCGGGGTCGGGCGCCCCTTGCACCGCCTTG
>JALSPL010000347.1 GCA_026985975.1 Anaerolineae bacterium
GGTCTATCGCATGGGCGATGAGACCAACTTCTGGTCCATGGGCGATGTCGGGCCTTGCGGGCCCACCAGCGAGATCCACTACGACTGGGGACCCGAAGCCTGTACTTGCGGCGATCCCAACTGCTCAGTGCTGCTGGATAACGGCTGCGACCGCTGGTTGGAGATCTGGAACCTGGTGTTCATGCAGTTCAATCAGGACGCGGCGGGCGTGCGCACGCCCCTGCCCAAACCGGGCGTGGACACCGGCATGGGCTTCGAGCGCATTGTCGGCGTCATGCAGAACGAGCCTGTCAACTATGACACAGACCTCTTCATTCCCATCATGGACAAAGTGCAGGCGATGACCGGGCACAGCGATGATGAGCGGGCCCAGCACATCGTCAGCTATCGGGTGATTGCCGATCACGCCCGCGCCGCCGCTTTTATGATTGCCGATGGCGTGCGCCCCGGGCCCGCGGGACGCGGCTACGTACTGCGCATGATCATTCGCCGCGGGCATCGCTTTGGCCGCAAAATCGGCTTCAGCGCCCCCTTCATGGCCGACGTCACCGACGCGGTGGCCGCCAAGATGGGCCCGGTCTATCCCGAATTGATCGAGCGCCAGAGCTACATCCGCCGCACCGTCAGCATGGAGGAGGAACAGTTTATCCGCACCCTGGATCGGGCCATGGAGATTTTGGAAGAAGCCCTGGCCCAACTGGAGGCCCGCGGCGAAAAAGTGCTGCCCGGCGACATCGCCTTCAAACTCAAATCCACCTACGGCCTGCCCTTCGAGGTCACCCGCGATATCTGCAACGAACGGGGCTATGAGGTGGATGAGAGCGGCTATCGGGCCGCGGATCAGCGCCATCGTCAGGTCAGCCAGGGCAAGATCAGCGAAGCTGAATACGCCCAGGGCGCGGATTTCTACGCCGCCCTGCTGCCGAATCTGGCGGGCAAGGGCCTGCTGCCCGAAGAAGGCGTGCTCTACGATCCCTACACATCCCTCTCCCGCCGCACCCGCATCGCCGCCATCATCCGCGAGGGCGAGCTGGTGGATGTCGCCCGCGCCGGCGACAAAGTGGTCATCGTGCTGGCCGAAACGCCCTTCTATGTGGAAGCTGGCGGCCAGGTCAGCGACATCGGCGTCATCGAGGGGCCCGCGGGCCGGGCCCAGGTGCAGGATGTGCGGCGGCCCGTCAGCAGCATGATCGTGCATGACGCGGTCATCGAAGCGGGCGAGCTGCATGTGGGAGATGACGTCACCGCCCAGGTGGATGCAGAGCGCCGCTGGGACATCATGCGCAATCACACCGCCACCCATTTGCTGCAAAAAGCGCTGCGCCTGCATCTGGGCGAAGATGTGCATCAATCGGGTTCGCTGGTGGCGCCCGATCGCCTGCGATTCGACTTCACCTACGATAAACCTCTGACCGCAGAAGAGCTCAAACAGATCACCGACACCGTCACCGAGGCCATTCTGGCCGATTATCCGGTGCAGATTCAGCAAAAAAGCAAGGATGAAGCCATCGCCGAGGGAGCCATGGCCCTGTTCGGAGAAAAATACGGCGACATCGTCCGCACCGTTTCCCTGGGCGATGAGCGTTTTCGCAGCTATGAGCTGTGCGGCGGCACCCATGTGCAGCGCACCTCCGAGATCGGGCCCTTTGTCATCGTCAGCGAAGGCTCCACCGGCCGCGGCATTCGTCGTATCGAGGCTCTGACCGGGCGTGAGGCCGCGCGTTACATCGAAGAACGTCTGCAACTGCTGGATCGCTTATCCAACATCCTGCATACGCCCGTCGAGAGTCTTGAGCAGAAGGTGCTGGACCTGAAGGAGCAGGCGGCCAGTCTCCAGCGCGAATTGCAGAAAGTGCGTCAGCAACTGCTGGCCCAGGAGGCGGGCTCGATGCTGGACGGCGTGCAAGAGGTGCAAGGCGTCAAGGTTCTGGCTCTGAAGGTGGATGCGGCCAGCGTGGATGAGATGCGCGGCCTGGCCGATGATCTGCGGAACAAACTGGGCTCGGGCGTCGTCATTTTAGGAGCCGTCATCAAAGAAAAGCCCATGCTCATCGCCGCGGCCACGCCCGATGTGGTCAAGCAGGGCGTTCATGCCGGCAACATCGTCAAAGCCCTGGCCGCTATCATCGGCGGGGGCGGCGGCGGACGGCCCAACATGGCCCAGGCTGGCGGCCGCGACGCGGGCAAATTGGCTGAGGCCCTGCAAGCCGCGGCGGGCGTCGTCGCTGAGCAGTTGTCCAGGCGGTGATCAGTAAGCAGTAATCAGTAAACAGTAAGCAGTTTGCAGTTTGCAGTGTACAGTTTGCAGTGAGCCGTATTGGATCAACTGATAATGACTTCGATTACGCACCAAATGACAGCAATCATTTATTGAAAAAAGGAAGTTTCTAATGACTGCTTTGCAAAAAATCCAATCC
>JALSPL010000348.1 GCA_026985975.1 Anaerolineae bacterium
GACCTGTGGACGAGGCTCCTGCCTCTGGGCGTTCTGGACATCGCCCTTTTCGGCTTCTGGAACATTCGCCCCGCCACACCGGCCGAGCCCCCCAACGCCAATTTCTGACGCCATACCGTCGAGGTGCAACGATGCCCCATCCAGCCGAGCATACGCCCGTCATTCACATCGTGGGCGTTTGCGGAAGCGGCAAGAGCACGTTAGCCCGGCGCCTCAAACGGCTGGGCTATCAGGCGCGGCAGATCTCACAAGAACATTCGGGCGTGCCGGACCTGTGGCGCTGGCGCTGCACCCCCGATGCGTTGGTCTATCTCGACGCAGATAATGAGCATATTCGCCAGCGCTATCCCAAATTGAATCTGACCGATCGCTATCTGCAAAAAGAGCGGGAGCGATTGGCGCACGCCCGGAGACACGCGGATTGCTTCATCCTCACCGATGGCCTTGATCCCGGGCAGGTGTTGCAACGCGTATTGGTCTGTCTGAAAAATAAGGGCGTCGCACACTAGCGCACGAGGCGTCGCCACCGAAAACATCCACAAGCTGGGGGAGGAAATGAATATATCGAACATGAAAATTTGTTCATCCTCCCAGAACATGGTCATTGATCCAGATTTTCCCATCCCCTGCTTTTGCGTTACACTATGTTTCCTCCCCACCCAAATCTATTGAGGAGAAACGCCAACAACTATGAAACGACCCCTGATAACTTTTTTGATTCCGCTTCTGATCATCATGAGCGCTGTGGGACTGGCTTCCGCCGACGCCCCCACCTCCAAACCCGCCAATGAGATCAGCAAACGTCAGACTCGCCCCGAGGTGCAATCCTCGTGGCAATTGCACCCGCCCGTGGTCGATGGCGACCTCAGCGATTGGGCGGGCCAGAGCAAACTCTATCTCAACGGTCAAAATGCTGATTATCCTGCGGGCAGCGACCTGTTTCCCCCGCAAGACCTCAGCGCCTGGGCCAGCGTCATCTGGACCAGCCAGCGGGTTTATCTGGCCATCTCCGTCACCGACGATTACGTTGTCAGCGGCTCCGGCGCCTGGCGCAATGATGACATGGCCGGATTCGTCTTCGACGTCGATAACTCGGGCGATTTTTCGGCGGACGACATCAATCTCACCCTCAGCCCCAACAACCTGCTGACCGCCAACGGCGGCTGGCCCGCTGGCTATGAATGGGCCAGCCATGAGACCGCCACCGGCTGGCAGGGAGAAGTCAGCATCCCCATGTCGCAATTTGGCGGCGTGGATTTTCTGGGCGACCTTCAGGTGGGCTTCACCTGGGGCATTCAGGATAACGACGGCGTCGGCGTCGAGAGCTGGATGAGCTGGGCTGGACCGGAATTCCTGAAAGCCACTCCCCAGGAGGGGCTGCTGACCTTTGGCGACGGCCCGGTGCGCAAATGGGTCGCCTTCCATCCCGGCGTCGATGGCTACGACGGCATCGTCGATTCCACCCTGGATAGCTGGCATCCCGATCAACGCTATGGCGACAGTCAGGATTTGATCCTCTACAGTCGCAACGCCTTTCACCTGGTGATGAAATTCGATATCCCCGATCTCGGGCCCGATGTGCGGGTTCTGGACGCCAAAGTCCATATCAAATTCACCAATTGGAATCATGAGAACTGGACATCTTACGTGCGAGTGTATCGCCTGTTGCGCCCCTGGGATGAAGCCTCCGTCACCTGGTATAACGCTGACGCCTCCACCCGTTGGACCAGCAGCGGCGCCAACGCCATCGGCAAAGATCGGGAAAACCGGCGGGTGTCACTGCTGACCCTGGACAGTCTCGGCTGGAAAACATTCAATCTGGCCAATGACGTCGCCACCGACATGTACGAACATCCGGAACGGAATTATGGGCTCATTTTCCGGGCGGAGGAAGGATCAGCAGTCGCCTACCATCTGGCCAGTTCCGAGGCCGGGTCGGCGGACGCCCCCTGGATCGAAGTCTACGCCGAATTCCCGCCCGACCAGGCCCACTAAACGACAGTCATTTGAGAAACATTGGCTTTGTCGCCGATGACCCAACCTGGCCGAGCCAGAACCAAAGAGGAACACAGCGTTTCACAGAGATTGCCAGAGAACCACAGAGAAATCTCTAAAAATCCTCTGTGAAGCTCTTGATTTTCCTCAGTGGTTCTCTGTGTAACTTTTTGCTCCGCGTACAAGAATTTCACTGATAAGGCACTAAGAGCCAGGCTTCGCCTGCAAAAAGGCTGTCAAGGTCTGCGGAACCCTGAAAGCCCGGGATACGCTGAACGAAGTTGGAAACAAAACCCGCAGTCCCATTTTGACTTCAATTGAATCTTTGGGCAAACGAATTTCAGCACCCAACGCCTCCGGCCCGCCAACCGGGGGCGTTTTTGTCAGCGCTCCCGAGAAAAATCTCTCCCGGCTGCATCATCACCAGGCCCGTTCCGCCCGAGCGTCGAGTCGGAGTGATGAATGTTGTAAAGCAAAATGATCTCTTTGAGGATGCGGGTGGCTTCGATATTGCTGCCCAGGGGTTGCGGCAAAGGCCCGCCGACTTTGGGCGAGATGATCTTCACCAATCGTGGTCGCACCGAGCCATCCAGCAGCGTGGCTTGCGGTCCATAAGTCGCCTCCTCGATCAACTCATACTCAGCAGGCGTCAACCGCTGAATATGGGGGTAGGTTTCGTACAAGTGGTTGACCTCTTCCAACGACAGGTGCGCCAATGCCCGCTTGATCGCCATATTGACGCCGCTGACGGCGGTGAGGCTTCCTCCCCGCGCATCATCCTGCAAACGAATGACCAGAGTGTCGGCCGCGTAGTCGCCCAGCCGCCGTGACTGATCATTGAACATCATAGTCGCCAGGCCCGCCAGGTAGGCCCAGGGCAGCCAATCCACGATGCGCACCAGATTGCGAATGATCACTGACAGGGGCCGCACCGGGCCACCCGAGCTTTGCACCACCCGGGTCTTGGCCACGCGTTTGCCAGGCGTCTGTCCATTCCAGGCAATCTCGAAAAAAGTGAAATAGCCCCACATCATGATGAACTGCACCAAAAGATAGATAGCGACGATCAAAGCTGTTCCCCAGCTTGCCAGCTCATCGGGCGACCACAAAACGCCATCGTTGGCGGCGCCGGCAACGCCCAAAATCGATAACAACATCAGCCACAACGCTATCTGCACGATCCCCAGGATGAGCGTATCCACCAGCGCGCCGATAAAACGGCTCCCGATTCCGGCGACGTGATAATCGAAGATCACGTTTTCGGGGGTGTCAATGGTATACTCTTCGAACAGAAAATTGGTTTCTCCGGACATAATGCGCACCTGTTGGACTATTTGCGATGAAGAATCTCAATCAATTTGTTGGCAAAAAGCAATCGGACTGGCGGAAACTGGAGGCGTTGCTGGACAGAGCCGAAAAGCGCATTCAGGCCTTTTCGGATGAGGAGTTGGATGAGCTGGGAAAGCTCTATCGGCAGGCGGCTTCGGATCTGGCATTGGCTCAGCGAGATTTTCCTGGCCAGAAAGTGACCCGGTATCTCAATGGGATAGTCGCCCGGTCCCATGCCGTCATCTACCGGGGCGACCCCATGAAAGTCCGAACAATCCGCACCTTCTTCGCCCGTACGTTTCCGCAGATCTATCGAAAACTGTGGCCTTATACGCTGATAGCTTTTCTGGTCTTCCTGATACCAGCTATCATCGCATTTTTTGTGGTGTTGCGCAATCCCGACGCCATTACCCGCTTGCTGGGTCAGGACGTGCAGGAGCTGGTGAAACAGGTGGAGCAGGGCGAGATGTGGACGGAGATCGCGCCGGCCGTGCGTTCGACAGCCTCCACCGCCATCCTCACCAACAACATCCAGGTGATGTTTTTCAGCTTCGCCGGGGGCGTCACCGCGGGATTGCTCACGCTTTATGTGCTATTTTTCAACGGCTTGCAGATCGGCGCGCTGTTCGGGCTGTTGCAGGCGCATGGCATGAGCGCGAATCTGGCGACGTTCATCATCGCCCACGGGGTCATCGAACTCAGCGTCATCTTCCTTTCGGGCGGCATCGGATTGTACATAGGCGACGGGTTGCTGCGTCCGGGATTGCAGCGACGTCGGGATGCGCTGGCGGATCGGGCCCGCACCGGCGTGCAGGCCATTCTCGGCAGCATTCCGCTTCTGGTCATCGCCGGACTCATTGAGGGATTCATCAGTCCCAGCGCCCTGCCCTGGCAGATCAAAGCAGCCGTGGGTGCGGGCTCTGGGCTTCTGCTTTACGGTTATTGGCTGCTGGCGGGGAGGAAAATGCACCGTCGCCTTGAGCACAGGATGCGTCGTTAGATCAATTCCCGGGCTTTCAGCGCCAGATAACGATCGATGACCGCCACGCTGAGCTGGTCTGCGGGAACATCCAGAGTGAGAACGCCCGCCCGGCGTAGCCGATCGAGCGTCAATCGCCGCTCTTGCAGCAACTGCTCCGCCACCGTGCGCTGATAGAGGGAGGCGCTGTCGGTGATGGGCTGCCGGGCCATGGCGTGGATGGTGGGATCGCTGATGGTGATCAGCAAGGGCAGATGGTTGCGGCGCAGACGGATCATCTGTCCGACCAGGGAATCGACGCTGAAATCGGCGGTGAGATCGGTAAACGCCAGCACCAGGCTGCGCTTGCGCTGCTTGGCGGCCAGATATCCGAAAGCGGCGTTGTATTCCGGTTCCACGGGCTGGCTTTCCACCGCGTAGAGCAGCTCCAGCATACGCAAAAACTGCCCCTTGCCCGCGCGCGGCGTCAGCCAGGCCTGCACCGTATCGGCAAAGGTGAGCACCCCCATGCGATCGCCCTTCTGCGCCGCCACGTAGGCCAGCAGCAACACCGCATTGATAGCGTAATCCAGCCGGGCCACATCTCCCACCGGACTGCGCATCATCCGGCCCACGTCCACCATAGCCACCAGATTCTGACTGCGCTCGGTCTCGAACTCCACGCTGATGGGCTTGCCGCGGCGGGCCGTCGCTTTCCAGTTGATGCGCCGGTATTCGTCGTCGGGCAGATAGTCGCGCAGCCGCTCGAATTCGGAACCGACGCCCAGAATGCGGGTGTTGCGCAATCCCAACTCCCACAAACGGTTTTGCCGCACCAGCAGATCATACTTGCGCACATCCACCAGGTTGGGATAAACCTTGACCGCCTCGGCGGCGGGAAAACGGGCCTGACGACGAAACAACCCCAGCGGCGACTCCCAGCGCAAATAGAGATCGCCGAATGCGTAATCGCCGCGGCGGGGCGGGCGCACCCGATAACTGAAAAGATGCGCATCGCCCGGCGTCACCCGGCCCGCCAGCAGCCGCTCGGCGGGCTCGACGCCGAAAATAAGAG
The DNA here is from genome assembly GCA_026985975.1 of Anaerolineae bacterium. Lineage (GTDB taxonomy): Bacteria > Chloroflexota > Anaerolineae > J102 > J102 > M2005. The sequence continues at coordinate 5,358 of JALSPL010000348.1, forward strand.
GCGGATCATCCCGCAGCCACACGGAAAGAGGGCGGGGCCCGCGACGCAGATACGCCCGCACAGTCACCAGATTCCACGCAGCCAGCGAAAGCCGATCATCATGCTGTCGGTGCAGCGACCAGGCCCGGGCGTCGGGCGTCAACCGCCAGTCGGCCAGCATCAAAGCCAGGATGATCAACAGCGTGATCAATCCCAGCCACAGAAAACCGGCCCACAACCCGCTCAGCCCCAGCAGCAGGAGAGGGATCAGCAGCAAGAGGAAACTGCGCCAGGTGAGTTGCATAACGCCTCAGCGCGGGGCTTCCACGCCCGCAAGGATGCGCCGAATGGCCTCGTCCGGGGTCACCCCTTCGATCTCGGCTTCGGGGCGGAGGATGATGCGGTGACGATAGGTGGGCAGGGCCACGGCTTTGACGTCATCCGGGGTGACGAAATCGCGTCCCAGCAGCGCCGCGTGGGTCTTGGCGGTCAGCAGCAGCGTGATGCTTGCCCGAGGACTGCCGCCCAGGATCAAATCCCGGCTGCGACGGCTGGCTTCTGCGATCTGCGTGATGTAGTCGAGGATGCCCGCTTCTACGGTCACGCTCTGAATTTCGTCGCGAATGGCGGGCAGGTCCGCCGGCGACAACACAGAACGGAGGCCAACGGCGTCCAGCTCCCGGGCGTCGAAGCCCTGATGGTAACGCAGCAGCACCTCTCGCTCCGCTTCGCGGGGCGGATAATCCACCAGGATTTTGAACATGAAACGGTCGAGTTGAGCCTCGGGCAGGGGATAAGTGCCCTCATATTCCACCGGATTTTGCGTGGCCAGCACCATGAACGGTTCCGCCAGAGGATAGCGGGCGCCGTCGATGGTGACCTGACGCTCTTCCATGGCTTCCAGCAACGCAGCCTGGGTTTTGGATGGCGCCCGGTTGATCTCATCCCCCAGCAAGATATTTGTGAAGATGGGGCCTTTTTTGAGATAAAAACGACTGCTGTTCATATCGAACACGTTGGTGCCCACAATGTCGCTGGGCATGAGGTCGGGCGTGAACTGCACCCGATTGAAATCCGCGTCGATAAGATGGGCCAGGGTTTTGGCCAACAAGGTCTTGGCAGTGCCCGGCACGCCTTCCAGCAGCACATGTCCGCGGCTGAAAAAGGCGATCGCGATCTGTGCGATCACGTCGTCCTGTCCGACGATGACTTTACTCATCTCGGCCCGAATTGCCTGGTATTGTTGGGATAATGTCATAATTATAGTGATGTGAGATGAAAGGATTGAGGATTGGAATCGAAAAGCGAGAACGCAGATACCGCTGATGCACGCAGGTTCTCGCAGATTTTTGCGTCAACTGCGTTCTATTTACGAAGCAGGCATCATGGGCGGCTGCCCGCCGATAGCAATGAAAATCTCGGTACGTCATTCCGACGACCGCAGGGAGGAGGAATCTAGCCGACAGGCGCTTCGCTGGATTTCCTTCAACTGCGCTCAGGACATGCTTCAGTCGCTGCGCTCCTTCGGAATGACGTGACATTGTCAAATAAGTTGGGTGCGTCCTAAACGAGTTGGAGGCGTTCTTGCGTCTTTGTCCGACATCATAAGTGCAGTATCCAGTAAACAGTAATCAGTTCACAGTGTTCAGTAGCGGCGATACGTTGCATTTGAGTAAGGCGCTTTAGCGTCTTTCAGCTATGAGCCTGGGCCTATCAGCCCCAGGCGGAGGCGGCAGACGTTAACCTCCAACTGAAATAGGACGCACCCTAATCAGAAAGACCCCGGCCGCCAATGCAGCGCCCGGGGTCTGGGGTGATCTACGTCATCCCCCTCGCAGGTGCGGGCCATGGAAATCGCATGATGGTCGTTTTAGATGGATTTTACATAAGGGTAGTTCACTATTTTTCTATCGGACGTCACCAATGGACAATCGAATATCCTGGCCGTGGCCACGATCATTTGATCTGCCGGGTCTCGATGAAAATCTCCAGGCAGCCGTGTCGATTCGATGACAATCTTTGGCGTGAGGGGCAGTAGACGAATGCCAGGATAGCTCAATGCTTGTTCAAACCATGATTCCAATGAGCATGGCAATGTCAATCGTCCATATTCGACCAATTTGGCGATCTCCCAGCATGAAATTGCACTCACGCCGATGTCAGCTTCTTCATGTGCTGTGATGACTTCAGCTTGACTTATGGTGAGCCGACTATCTCCATGCACCCACCATATCCAGATGTGGGTATCCAGAATAATCACCGTAACAGCTCCCAATCTTCCTCTGCAACGCTGTCAAACGGGTTGTTGAGTTGAACAGGCTGCCCTCGCAATGGATACCGGTTCTCCTCTGAATCGAGCTTTATCGCCTTGCTGGAAATAATGATTTCCACAACCTCCCCGACGCGTATTGGCAGCCCATTGATGGTCAGAGAGCCATTTTTTTGGATGGTGGTGATAATCCGAATGGGGTGTTGCATTTGCGTTTCCTGAGAGATATTGGCTTATGGCTTGATGACTTCGCCAATTTTATTGTAGCATTTTTTTGCGTTTTGGGAAATATATTTCCACACGAGGGGGGCGTTTCGGAATTGGGGCGAAGTCTCAAACCCCACTCATAGGTGAGATGCACTTCCGAAGTGCGTCGCACCTGGATACGCTTCAATGCAAAAGCCCCCGGGCGGTGGCTCGCCCGGGGGCTGATCGCACGGGGGAGGGGCGTCAGCCGCCCAGGTAGGCTTTTTTGATCTCGGGATTATCCAGCAGCTCCTGGCTGGGGCCCTGGAGCACGATCTTGCCCGTCTCCAGCACATAGCCGCGGCTGGCGAATTTGAGGGCCAGACGCGCATTCTGTTCCACCAGCAGGATGGTGGTGCCCTCGCGGTTGATTTCCTCCAGCGCCCGGAACATATCCATCATCAGCAGCGGGGCCAGGCCCATGCTGGGCTCATCCAGGATCATAACCTTGCGTGCGGTCATAAAGGCCCGGGCCACGGCCAGCATTTGCTGCTCGCCGCCGCTGAGGGTGCCCGCTTTCTGGCTGATGCGTTCTTTCAGGCGGGGGAAAACCGAGAACATATAATCCATATCGCGCTGGATGTTCGCTTTATCCTTGCGGGCGTAGGTGGCCAGCTTCAGATTCTCCATCACCGTCAGGTTGCCGAAGATGCGGCGGCCTTCGGGCACGTGCGAGATGCCCAGCTCGCTCACCACCTTCTCGGGCGGAACATGCAGCAGGCTTTTGCCCTCGTAGAGGATGTCGCCTTCCAGCACCGGAACCAGGCGGGAGATGGCCCGCAGCGTGGTGCTTTTGCCCGCGCCATTGGCGCCGATGATGCAGATGATCTCGCCCTTGTCCACATCGAAGGAGATGCCTTGCAGGGCCTTGATGTGACCGTAGGAAACATGCAGATTTTTGACAGATAGCAGCATTATGTATCCACCTCCGCGCCCAGATAGGCTTCGATGACCTTGGGATTGTTCTGGATTTCTTCGGGTGCGCCCTCGGCGATGACTTCGCCGAACACCAGCGTCTGAATGCGCTCACAGAGCTCCATCACGAATTTCATGCGATGTTCGATGAGGAAGATGGCCAGCCCGATCTCCTGATGCACCTGGCGGATGATGGCCATCATCTCCGTCAATTCCTCGGGGTTCATGCCAGCGGTGGGCTCATCCAGAAACAGAATATCAGGCTCCACGGCCAGCGCCCGGGCCATCTCCACCCGACGCTGCATGCCATAGGGCAGATTGGTCACCTTTTCATCGGCGACATCGTAAACGCCCAGCATATCCAGCAGATTGCGGGCGATCTCCTCGGCCTCCGCCTCCTGGCGACGGCGTTCGCGGGTGTCGAAGAATGCGCCGATGAGCCCGTAGGTGAGTTTGGAGTAGCGGGCCATCTTCACATGCTCCAGTACGGTCATGTGCCGCCACAGCCGCAGATTCTGGAATGTGCGGCCCAGGCCCATGGCTGCGATTTTGTAAGGGGGCAGTCCGACGATATTTCGGCCGTTCAGCAGCACTTCGCCCTCGGTGGGCCTGTAGATGCCGGTGATGAGGTTGAAGATGGTGGATTTTCCGGCGCCGTTGGGCCCGATGAGCCCGCGAATCTCACCTTTTTCGATGGAAAGATTGAAGTCATGCACCGCGCGCAACCCGCCAAAATAGTGGGTCATTTGTTTTACTTCAAGAAGAGGCATCGTTCCCCTCCTTCGGAGTCTTGGGTTTGACAATATCGGCAATATCAAATTCCCGGAAGGCGATAAGGCCCGTGGGGCGATAAATCATCACCAGAATGAGGATGACGGGGATCACAATCCATTTGAAAAGCTCCAGCGGCCGCAGCGCCTCGCTGAGCAAGTTCATGCTGACGGCGCCGACAATGGAGCCCAGCACCGAGTTCAGGCCGCCAAAGTAAACCATGGCCAGCACTTCGGCCAGCTTTTGCAGGCCGAAAGAGCCGGGGTTGATGTAGCGCAGCACATGCGCCAGCAGCCCGCCAGCCACGCCCGCCCAGAATGCGCCGAACAGGAAGGCGGTCATCTTGGTTTTGCGGGTGTTCACGGTCATGGCGTCGGCCGCCAGCTCGTCATCCCGCACTGCGTTCAGTGCCTTGCCAAAGGTGGAGCGCACGAAATT
>JALSPL010000349.1 GCA_026985975.1 Anaerolineae bacterium
CCGGCTGCGGGCAAGCACATCACCGCCACCTATTCGCCCGAAGAGCTGGTCGCCACCCTCAGCCGCCCCCGCAAGATCATGATCATGGTCAAGGCGGGCTGGCCGGTGGACGCGGTTATCGACGAACTCGTTCCCCTGCTGGAGCCGGGCGACCTGCTCATCGATGGCGGCAACTCTTTCTTCATGGATACGGAGCGTCGGGCCCAGGCCCTGGAGGAGAAGGGCTTGCTGTTCATCGGCACAGGCGTCTCGGGCGGCGAAGAAGGAGCGCTGTGGGGGCCCAGCCTGATGCCCGGAGGCCAGAAGGAGGCCTACGAGCTGGTGCGGCCTATCTTCGAGGCCATCGCCGCCAAGGTGGATGGCGAACCCTGCGTCACCTATTTGGGCCCGCGCGGGGCCGGGCACTACGTGAAGATGGTGCACAACGGCATCGAGTACGGCGATATTCAGCTCATCGCCGAGACCTACGACATCCTGCACCGGGGCTACGGCATGGACAACGAGCAACTGCATCAGGTCTTCAGCCAGTGGAATCAGGGCCCCCTGGCCAGCTATCTCATCGAGATCGCGGCCGACATCTTCAAGCACAGGGATGAAGAGACGGGCGAGTATATCATCGACCTGATCCTGGATGCGGCGGGCCAGAAGGGCACGGGCAAATGGACCAGCCAGAATGCGCTGGATTTGGGCATCCCGGCCACCACCATCACCGAGGCCGTCTTCGCGCGGGCGCTGTCGGCGCACAAGGAGGAGCGGGTGGCCGCTTCGCAGGCGTTGTCGGGCCCGGGCCTGGTTTCGGCCGGCGATAAAGACACTCTGGTCCCGGCCCTGGAGGATGCGCTGTATGCGTCCAAGGTCATCTCCTACGCCCAGGGCTTCAGCCTGTTGCGGGCCGCCAGTCAGGAATATGACTACAACCTGAACTATGGCGAGATCGCCCGCATCTGGCGAGGAGGCTGCATCATTCGCGCCGTTTTCCTCAACGACATCACCGCGGCCTACCAGGAAAATCCCGACCTGCCCAACCTGCTGCTGGCCCCCTTCTTCCGCGATGGCGTGGTCAGCCGTCAGAAAAATTGGCGCACGGTGCTGAAAGTCGCCATCGGCCTGGGCATTCCGGCGCCCGCCATGAGCGCTTCCCTGGCCTATTTCGACGGCTATCGCAGCGAACGTCTGCCCGCCAACCTGATCCAGGCCCTGCGCGACTACTTCGGCGCCCACACCTATGAACGCGTCGACAAACCCCGAGGCCAGTTCTTCCACACTGAGTGGGTGGCGTCGGTCACCGATATCACTGCCGGAACCTACAACGCATAATTTCATACATGAAACTTTCCATCGTCCTCTCCACCCAGCCTGCAAAATTCAACGCCGTCGCGTTCAAGGGCGACCTGGAGGCCAATGTGGCCAAGATCGCCCGCTGGGGCTATGACGGCGTCGAGTTGGCCATTCGCGATCCGCAATTGACCGACGCCGACGCCATCGAGAGCATCATTCGCCGCTACGGGCTGGCCGTGCCCGCCATTGGCACGGGCCAGGCCTGGGGCGAAGAGGGTCTTTCCTTCCCCGATCCCGATCCGGCGGTGCGACGGGCGGCCATCGAGCGGGTGAAGAGCCATATCCCCCTGGCCGCGCGCTTCGATGCGGTCATCATCATCGGCCTGCTGCGGGGCGTCGTCAAACCGGGCGTGAGCCAGGAGCAGGCCATGCAGTGGATGGTTGAAGCGTTGCAGGAATGCAGCGCCGCGGCCTGGCCCGCGGGCGTGCGCCTGGCCCTTGAGCCCATCAATCGCTACGAAACCACTCTGATCAACAATGTGCGTCAGGGACTGGACCTTATCGAACGGGTGGGCGCGGATAATTTCGGCTTGCTGCTGGACACCTTCCACATGAACATCGAGGAGCCGGACATGGCGGAGAGCATCCGTCTGGCGGGCGACCGCATTTTCCACTTCCATGTGGCCGACTCCAACCGCTGGTATCCCGGCGCCGGGCATCTGGATTTTGTCTCGCTGCTGGGGACGTTGTACGAAACCGGGTATCAGGGTTACGTCTCGGGCGAGTTCATGCCTGAGCCGGATGCAGACGCGGCCGCCCAGCGGGCCATCGCCCATCTCCGCTCCCTCGAACGCCAAATCTCCCAATCTCCACAAGTCTCCCAATCTTCCATCCCAACATCATGAGCAACCACACCATTCTTTCCAGCTTCGACATCTCCGATCAGGTCATCGTCGCCACGGGCGGCGGGGGCGTGCTGGTGGGGGCCATGGCCCGCGGCCTGGCCGCCGAAGGCGCCAAAATCGTCATCCTCGACATCTTTCCCGAAAAGGCCCAGGCCGTGGCCGATGACATCATCGCCGCGGGCGGCGAAGCGCTGGCGCTCAAGGCCGATGTGCTGGATAAAGCCAGCA
>JALSPL010000350.1 GCA_026985975.1 Anaerolineae bacterium
ACGCCCAGACGCCAATAAGGCTGCCGCCAGCGCCAGACCAGCCCGACCAGCGTCAGCAACAACGCCGGTAGCAACAGCCAGGTCCAGGGGCGACCGCGGGCGCTGAGGGTGACGAAGGTGGTGGGGGTGAGGGTCAGGGTCAGATCATCGCCCGCGGGCAGGGCCGCGGCCTCATGGATATCCTGGCTGAACAACACCTCGTTGGCTGCGTCCAGGGCCTGCACCCGAAAACCGCCGTCATCCAGCGCCACCAGACGAAAGAAGCGATTGGCCGCGGGCGCGGCGATGGCCCGTTCGCTGCGAGCCTGAGGAAAATGCACGATGAGTTCATCCGTTGCCCGGGCCCCCTGCTCGATGGCCTGGAGCTGCAGCGCCTCATCCCCGCGCTTGAGACTGATGCGCAGGGCGTTGCTTTCGTCCTGCACGCGCACCAGCACGCTGCCGCGCATGATGCGCCCGCGGGCGAGAGGGACGCTGGTTTCGGGGCAGCACAACGTCAGTTGCGCGGCGTCATCGCTGAGGCCCACCGTGAGATCGGTGTAGGGGGCCAGAGAAACGCTGGCGCCCGGGTCCAGAGTCAGCCCATCCACCTGCCAGCCGCTGAAGAGATTGAGCAGCAGCGCGGCCAACGCCAGCAGCAACCCCAGCTCGACCAACATCGAAAGCCACTGTCGTTGGAAATGACAATCGCACAGCCGCTGCTCGCCGCCATCCTCCAGGGTCGTCACTTTCATGCGCCCGGCGTCGCATGCGTCGGCGCAGGCCTCGAACCAGCCCACTTCATCGGGGACGGCGGGCAAGGTCGCATCCCAGGCGCGCAGGCCCGGCAGCCAGTCGACAGGCGGGGCCGACGCCCGGGCGGCCCGGGCCAGAATGACGCCATTCACCAGATGAATCAGCAGCGTCGCGGCCAGCAGAGGCAAGATCACCCGCAAAGCGGCGTTATGCGCCACGTCGAACAGGCCCAGCGCCCGCAGCGCACCGCCGACGGGAACCCGGACCGCGGTTGCGTCCAGCCAGGCGCTGGCCGCAGCCGGATCCGCTGCCAGGAACGTGGGCAGTTGCGGCAGCCACAGATGCGCGGCCAACGCCGCCCCCGCCAGCGCCAGCAATCCCCACAACAGCGCCGGATGGCTGAGCCCGCGCCACACCTGCGCCAGAATCGAGAGCCGGGCCTCGGGCGCAGGGTGGATGTCGGGGGGCTGGGCCTCCGGGGATGTCGGGGATGTTTCGTTCACAAAAACCCTCATAAAAAATCCCAGCCTGGGGTGGACTGGGACAAAGAGCCACCCGTCGGAATCGAACCGACGACCGACGCATTACGAATGCGTTGCTCTTCCGGCTGAGCTAGGGTGGCATGATCATGTATAATTATAACGATTTGCTCCCCGGCTGACAAATTTCAAAGCAAAGAGCAGGCGGGGGGAGAAGAAGGCAGGAATGAGGAAATGAGGAATGAGGAATGAGGAAACCTGGAAACTAGGAAACTAGGAAATGAGGAAACTAGGAAACTAGGAAATCGGGAATTAGGAAATGAGGAGCAGGACGAAGCAACTTCTTCACTCTTTAATCTTTCATCATTATTCACCAATCATCAACCACCATGCCCCGAACATCTCTGGCGGCGCAAACCTGGCTTCTGGCCCGAACCGACCCCATTCCCACCGATGCGGCGCTGGATGACCCGCCCCGCGTGCACGATTGGCTGCCCGCCCGCGTGCCCGGCAGCATCCAGCGCGATCTCATGGCCGCGGGCCGTCTGCCCGATCTCTACGAGCTCCTCGATCTGGACGACGCTCTGCGCTGGGTGGATGAAAGCGACTGGCGGTATCGCACCGAGCTGCCCGGCATCAGCCCCCGGCAGCGGGCGTGGATCGATTTCGATGGCATCGACTATTTCGCCGCCGTGTCTGTGGGCGGGCGGGAGTTGGAGCGACGGGCGGGCGCATACAGCAGCCGTCGCTACGAGATCACCGACATCCTGCGCCAGGGCCCGGCCCTGCTGGATGTGCGCATCTGGGGCGCATGGGCCCTGCCCCGCTGGCCCCGCACCCCCATCTATCGTCTCAAACGCTGGCTGGCGGGCCGATTTCAGGACAACCTCGCGCCTTTCCACGATCGTCTGCTCAGCCTCAAGGCGCCGCTCCACTTCGGCTGGGATTTCGCGCCCCGGCTCATGGCCGCGGGCATCCGCGATGACGTCTGGCTGCACATCTCCGGTCCTGTCGCCATCACCGATCTCTGGGCCCGGGCCGATTGGGGGCCCGACCGCGGCCTGATGGTGCGGGTTGAGCTGGATGCCGGAGAAGCCGCGGCTGTCATCATCCGCCTGAAGTTGGACCAGGAACAAACCCGCGACTTTCCGCTGACGCTGCCTGCGGGCGTCTCCACCCACATCCTGGCCTGGC
>JALSPL010000351.1 GCA_026985975.1 Anaerolineae bacterium
AAAAAGCTTTGTCTCACGCAAAGTCGCAAGGACGCAAAGGAAAATATCAGGGTTTCGCCAAGAAAATATGGCTGAAACCCCACCATTTTCGCTGTTTTCTCTATCGTCGCTGCAGATCTCGACCTTTTTTCAGTGGAGCCATCGATTAATCCCCGGCCGCCTGCAGCCGCTCGGTCTGCTCGGCCAGGGCCAGTTCGTCGATGAAATCATCCAGCTCGCCATCCAGCACCGCGGGCAGATTGTAGGAGCTCTTGCCGATGCGGTGGTCGGTGACGCGATTTTGGGGAAAGTTGTAGGTGCGGATTTTCTCGCTGCGATCGCCGCCGCCCAGTTGCGAGCGGCGCTCAGCGCCCAGCTCAGCCTGCTGACGCTGCACTTCCATATCATACAGCCGCGCCCGCAGGATGGACATGGCTTTGATGCGATTCTGCAACTGGCTTTTCTCGTCCTGGCAGCTCACCACCAGGCCCGTGGGCAGATGGGTGATGCGCACGGCGCTATCGGTGGTGTTGACGCTCTGGCCGCCCGGACCGCTGGAGCGGAAGATGTCGATGCGGATGTCGTTGGGACTGACCTCGATGGCCACATCGTCGGCCTCGGGCAACACCGCCACGGTGACGGTGGAGGTGTGAATGCGGCCCTGCGACTCGGTTTCGGGCACGCGCTGCACCCGGTGCACGCCCGATTCATATTTGAGACGGCTGTACGCCCCCTGTCCCTTGACCAGGAAGATGATCTCCTTGTAGCCGCCGATGCCGCTGCGATTGCTGGAAAGCGTCTCCACCTTCCAGCGATGCCGCTCCGCGTAGCGGGCGTACATGCGAAAGAGGTCTGCGGCGAACAGGCCCGCCTCATCGCCGCCCGCAGCCGCCCGGATCTCGACGATGACATTCTTGCTATCCCGCGGGTCTTTGGGAATCAGCAGCTTCTTCAGCTTTTCTTCCAGCTCGACGGCCTGCTGCTTCAGGTCCTTCAACTCCATTTCGGCCAGCTCCCGCATCTCCGCGTCATCTTCCAGGGCCACCATCTCCTCCGCCTCGGCCATCTCCTGACGGACGCGCTTGTATTGGCGGTAAGTCTCGACGATGTCGCGAATCTCGGCCTGCTCCTGCGCGATTTTGCCCGCGCGCTGATAATCCGCCGAAACCGCGGGATCGGCCAGTTGCGCCTCCAGCTCTTCGTAGCGTTTTTCTATTTGATCAAGTTTTTCAAGCATAGATTTATGGTTATGAAGGTATCAATGGAAGTAACGAAAATTGGTGAATGGACTCGAATCTTCCACTATGATGAACTTTCCGCATTTTCCTGAAACAGTTGACGCCAAACGGTTTCAACAAATGCAGCAGATATCCAGATATCAGAGCGCTGTTTGATGACATCAAAAGCGAAGACCATTTCATCGATTGATAGAATCTGTCGTCGGTAGGCGTCAACAAGAACGCCCATAGTGCCTTTGACATGCAGACCAAAAGTGCGAGCAGCCTCACGCGCCAATTGATCATCCAGAAGAGCAAGTCGGGCGCCACGATCCAACGCCAGTTGAATGACCTGGAGTTCACCTTGTCCCAAAGACAATACGCTTACATCATCCGTGAGATCAGATTCGGTAAACGCAATAAGTTTCAGCAAACCTTTGTCAAAAGCGTATTTTGCGACGTAGGCATCGGGGAATCCATGGGCTATACCCTGTAATACGACCTCGTCAAAAACGGCGGATGGCGCAAGCGTCTCAACGTAAAGTTGCGGCAAAAGATGAATCAGATTCAACTTGCCCAAAACCATCAAAGGACCAGCGTTAATGACGGCGGTCATGCCAAATCATCCTCAACCATCGCATCCGACCATTTGGGCTGAATGCCGCGGGCGCGAGCCTGCAAAATCATTTCATGCAGAGATAACCCTGCCAATTCTGCAGCTCGCGCCAATGAAACGACATCTTGTTCATAAAGTAACAAGGCTTCATGGACTTTCAATTGTCGAAGTCCCAAGCGAAGAATGTCGGCCAGCATATCCTGTCGAGTAGAGAACATATCGGCCAGATCTCTGGGAATTTCGACCAAAACAGTATCTTTCATGGACTGGATCCTGAATGATTGATGCAATGTTCTGGCTTAGCCAGGTTAGGACGCACCCAAATTACTTTGCCAGCCACAGCGGCAAGTTGCCCAGGGCGATGACGCTGTCCCAGTCGGGATTGTCGCCTTCGGTGAGAATGGCCGCGGCGGCGATGATCTCCCCGCCCGCTTTGTCCAGCAGGAGTCGAGCGCCTTTCAAGGTGCTGCCGGTGGAGATGACGTCATCCACAAAAACGACCTTCTTGCCCCGCACGCGCTCGATGTCCCGGCCATCCATCCACAGGGTTTGCGGCTGGCCCGTGGTGATGCTGATGACTTCAGCGCT
>JALSPL010000352.1 GCA_026985975.1 Anaerolineae bacterium
GGCCTTTCAGCTTACGCACCAACACCATGAGCATCTCCCACCAGTCGCGCCAGAAGAAGATGACGACAGCCAGCAGCGTGCCCCAATGCAACAGGGTGTCAAAGGCGAGATTGGCGTTCTCCCAGCCCAGCCACCAGGGCAGCAGCACCAGATGTCCAGAAGAAGAAACGGGCAGGAATTCGGTCAGGCCCTGCACCAGGCCCAGGATGAATGCTTGGAGTGTGGTCATGGGGAATCCTGTGAGTCAGTAAACAGTATTCAGTAAACAGTTGAATGTTAGGCGAGCCAGCGCTCTCGTAAAACGTAATGCGTGATGCATAACGCCCTGACGTTTTACGCCTTACGCATTACGTTCGGCGCATACTCGGCCAACTTTGCCGCCGGAACAACGACGCAGTCGACGCCAACGCTATTTCCCGGACAGATAATCGGCCAGAAAGGCGTCTTTGAAGGCGTAGAAGTCGCCCGCTTCGATGTGTGCGCGAATATCGCTCATCAATGTTTCCAGAAAATGCAGATTGTGCAGGGTGGTCAAACGCAGGCCCAAAATCTCTTTGGCCTTGATGAGATGATGAACGTAGCCGGCGGAGAAACGCTGACACGCGTAGCAGGTGCAGCCCGCTTCCATGGGCCCGTGCTCATCCTTGAAGCGGGCGTTGCGCAGGTTGACGCGTCCATGCCGGGTGAAGATGGCGCCGTTGCGGGCGATGCGGGTGGGCAGCACACAATCGAACATATCGACGCCCCGGGCCACCGCTTCCACGATGTCATCGGGAGCGCCCACGCCCATGAGATAGCGGGGCCGATCCGCGGGCAGGGCGGGCGTGACCACGTCCAGGGTGGCGTACATTTGCGGCTTGGTTTCGCCCACGGCCAGTCCGCCGATGGCGTAGCCGGGCAGATTTAGCTTGCTGAGGAAAGCGGCGCTCTCCAGGCGCAAATCATCGAAAATGCCGCCCTGCACGATGCCAAACAGGGCCTGCTCGTCGGGCCGCACCTGGCTCTCGGCGCAGCGCACAGCCCAGGCGTGGGTGCGGGCCAGGGCTTCCTCATTATACGCCCGATCCAGCGGGTCAGGGCATTCGTCCAGAGCCATGATGATGTCCGCGCCCAGTTTGGCCTCGATTTCCATCACCTTCTCGGGCGTAAAACGATGCGTGCTGCCGTCGAGATGGGACTTGAAGGTGACGCCTTCGTCATCCACCTGGCGCAGATCGCTGAGGGAAAAGACCTGGAAACCGCCGCTGTCGGTGAGAATGGGCCCGTTCCAGCCCATGAAGCCGTGCAGGCCGCCGAAACTGGCGATGCGATCCGCGCCCGGGCGCAGGTAGAGATGATAGGTGTTGGCCAGGATGAGATCGGCGCCGATCATGCGCACCTCATCGGGGGTGAGGGTCTTGACGGTGGCCTGGGTGCCGACGGGCGCAAACGCGGGCATCTCGATATCGCCATGGGGCGTGGAGAAAACGCCGCGACGGGCCTGACCATCGCTGGCCTGGAGGGTGTAATGGAAATGGGTGGGCATGGGGGGGAGAGACGAGGGGAGTAGGAAACGAGGAAACGAGGAGATTGGGAAACTGGGAAATGAGGAAATTGGGAAACGAGGGGAATGGGAAATTGGGAGACGAGGAGACGAGGAGATTGGGAGATTGAGAGATTGAGAGATTGGGAGATTGTATGCTTTTGAAGGGACGGGCGTCAAGTATTGGCGGGAGGCGATGAGAGGCATGACGACGCGCCCGCTGAGGTTGCCAGAAAAGAAAAATCCGTGCTACCATGCTTGACATCCGCATTTCCCCATCCCGACCATGAAAATCCACCCCGACGCCAGAATTTCCCCCACCCGGACTCATGGAAACCGGACCCGGCCCGCGCTTCCGATTCTGGCGCTGCTGGCGCTGCTGGCCTGGCTTTCGGTGGCCGCAGGCCCGCCCGGCGGACGCAACAATTTCGGCAGGCCGGTATTGTGGCGCAGCAATCACGCCAACCCCATTTTTCTGACCCAGGGGCAGATGCAGGAGATGAGCGCCATCGCCCAGGGGCCCGCCACCCGCTCCCGGGCCGGTATTGTGCAGGATCGCCAGAGCGGTGCGGTGTTGTGGCAGTGGAATGCGGATCAAACCCTGCCCATGGCCAGCGTCACCAAGCTGATGACGGTGCAGGTGGCGTTGGAGACCCTCGCCCCCGAAGATGTCGTCACCGTCCCCGCGGCCGCGCTGGCGATTCCGGCGGGGTATGTGCGCATGGGCCTGCAAGCAGGACAAAAGGTGCATGTAAGCACGCTGCTCTACGGCGCCTTGCTGCCCTCGGGCAATGATGCGGCCCTGGCCCTGGCCATCGCGGCTGCGGGCAGCGAGCAGGCTTTTGTGGCGAAGATGAACGCCCGCGCCCAGGAATGGGGCCTGAGCCACACCCATTTCGTCAATCCCCACGGCATCGATGCGCCCGGGCATTATGCCAGCGCCCGCGATCTGGCGCAACTGGCCCTGCGAGCGCTGCAAAACCCCCTCATCGCCGAGATCGTCGCCACGCCGGTCAAGGATGCCGAGGGCTTCCATCTGGTCAACACCAATCAGCTTCTCACCAGCTATCCCGGCGCTTATGGCGTGAAGACCGGCACCACCGACAACGCCGGCCAGGTGCTCATTGGCGCGGCGCGGCGCTCGGGCCAGGGCGACGCCCTCACCGTGGTGATGAACAGCTCCGACCGCTACGCGGAGACCGCGGGCCTGATGGATTTCTACTTCGATCATTGGGTCTGGATCGACGCCGGGTTGAAGCAGGATGTGCTCAACCGCGCCACCGGCCCGGACGGCGCCCGCTATCTCCTCAGCACCCCGCCCGTCCCCCTCTTCATGCAGCGCTGGCAGATAGCCGAACTGCGGCCCATGCGCATCATCAGTTTCGATGCCGCGGGCCAGCCCTCGGGCCTGTATCAGGTGTGGTTCGGCGAACAAAAGCTGGTGGAGATTCCCATTCAGTTTCAGAGACAGACGCCATGAGTAACCTTTTTTCAGAACCCCACACTTTCCTTACGTCATGTCGAAGCGAAGCGAGACATCTCCTTGCAGAGGGATAAACGTCTGCCATCAGGGCGTTTTCTCCTTGCTTCGCTCGCAAAATGACGTAGAAAGAAGTCTGATCACTGATTACTGATCACTGATTACCGAACACTGAACCATGCGCCTCAACAAATTCCTCGCGCACGCCGGCGTCGCCTCACGCCGGGCTGCGGATAAGCTCATCGCCGCCGGCCGGGTGCGGGTGAATGGCCAGGTCGTACGCGAGATGGGCGTGCAGGTCGATCCGGCCCGGGACAGGGTGGCGGTGGATGGCAAACCGGTGCAGGCGAAGCAGGGCGGCTATGTTTATCTGCTGCTGAACAAACCGGCGGGCGTCATCACCAGCCGCAAGGACCCGGAAGGCCGCAAGACCATCCTCGATCTGATTCCCCAAAAATATCATCGTCTGCACCCGGTGGGACGGCTGGACTATCAGAGCGAGGGCCTGGTGCTGCTCACCGATGACGGCGATCTCACCCAGCGCCTCTCTCATCCCTCCTTTCAGCACGAAAAAGAGTATTGGGTGCAGGTGGATGGCCCGGTTCCCAACGTGGTTCTTTACAAATTCCGCCAGGGCGTCGAGCTGGAGGATGGCCTGGCCCGGGCCCGGGTGCGCCGCCTCAGCAAAATCCCGGCGGAACAGCGCTTCTGGATCAAAGAGGAGCCCAAACGCACCTGGCTGGCTTTCATCCTGCGCGAAGGCCGCAACCGCCAGATTCGCCGCATGTGCGAGGCTCTGGATCTGCGGGTGCGGCGGTTGGTGCGGGTGCGAATGGAAAGCATCCACATCGGCGACCTGAAACCGGGCCAATGGCGGCTCGCCAGCAATCGACAGCTCAAAGCCATTCAGGCCATCAAGAAAGGCAGTGTTTGGCAATCAGTAAACAGTGTTCAGTAAACAGTAAACAGTGTTCAGTCAGTTTGAAATACTGAACACTGTACACTGCCCCCCTTTTCATCCAAACTGATCCTCCTTCCCAATCCCAATCCTAATCCCCAATCTCCACCCCTCCCATGTCCACCACCCCCGCAGTTATCGCCATCGACGGGCCCGCGGCCAGCGGCAAGAGCACCGTCGGCAAAAAAGTCGCCCAAAAACTTGGCTTTCTCCTCTTCGACACCGGCGCTTTGTATCGGGCTGTGACCCTGGCCGCGTTGCAACGCGGGGTTCCCATCGACGATGAGGCCCGCGTCAGCGAACTGGCCCGCGCCATCCGCATCGATCTCCTCCCCGCCGACCACAATGACGGCCGCCCTTACACCGTGCTGATGGATGGCCGGGACGTCACCTGGGACATCCGCAGCGAAGCTGTCGACGCCCATGTCTCCACTGTCAGCGCCTATCCCGGCGTGCGCACAGCGTTGAAACAGCAGCAGCGGCGCATCGCCCGCCGCGGGGGTGTGGTGATAGCGGGCCGGGACATCGGCACGGTGGTCTTTCCTGAAGCGCCGCTGAAGGTGTATCTGGACGCCTCGCCCCAGGTGCGGGCGCAACGCCGCTGCCAGGAGCTGCAAGCCCGGGGCGAGCCTGCCGATTACGATGAAATCCTGGCGGGCGTACGGCATCGGGACCGCGTCGACAGCACCCGGGCCACGGCCCCCCTGCGCATTGCCGACGACGCAGTGATCATCGACACCGACCATCTTTCCATCGGGCAAGTGGTGGATGAAATCGTGCGGCTGGCCCGCCAGCGTCATCTGGTGAAGCAAAATGCCTGAGTCTTCCGTCCGTGATTTTCGTTGGGTTGCGGCGCCCGATGCGCCGCGACGCTGGCAGCGCCGCTTCTGGCTAACAGCGCTTTCGCTGGTCGATCGCCTGTTGCTGAGCTCAGATGTTCAGGGCTTTGACAGGCTGCCTGATGAGGGCCCGGTCATCGTCTATTTCAATCATATCCACTATCTCGACCCATTCACGCTTTCCACCCGATTTTGGCGCAAACGTTATTTCGTTCCCGTAGCCAAAATCGAGCTGGAAAATATGTTTTTTGTCGGCCAAGCGCTCAGAGCCAATGGCACTATCTTCATCAAGCGCGGCGAGCCCGACATTCCCGCTCTGCGCGGGATGCTAGCCGTGCTCAAGGCGGGCTATGTGCTGCTGATTGCCCCCGAAGGCACCCGCTCCCCCACCGGAGCGCTGATCGAAGCAGAGAAGGGCCTGGGGTTACTGGTCTATCGCACCAACCCGGTGCTGATGCCCGTGGGCATTTGGGGCACGCACGATTTCCCATCAGCCTACAAACGCCTGCGCCGTCCCGTCATCCACTATCGTTTCGGAGCGCCCTACCGCTTCCATCTCCCCCCAAAAACCACTCGCAAGCAGGCAGAATCCATAGTTACTGACTACGCCATGCGGCGCCTTGCCCAATGTCTGCCCGAAACCATGCGGGGCGTTTACGCCGATCCGCCCCCTTCCCTATCCTACGTGGAGGAAATATGATGTTCGAAACCATTGATCTGCATTTTCAGGGAGAACCGGAGATCATCGGCAGTTATGTGCTGCGCGGGCCCCGGGGCGTGGCCCTCATCGAGACCGGCCCTGGCTCCACCTCCGACAATCTGCTCAGGGGACTGATGCGCCTGGGCATTGCCAAAGAGGAGATCACCGACATCCTCCTCACCCACATCCATCTGGATCATGCAGGCGCGGCGGGCTATATGGCGCAGCTCACGGGCGCGACGGTGCATGTGCATCATGTGGGCGCGCCGCACATGGTCGATCCATCCAAGTTGCTGGCTTCGGCCGGACGCATTTATGGCGATCAGATGGGCCCGCTGTGGGGCGATTTCCTGCCCGTGCCCGCGGAGCAGATCCACATCCTGCACGATGGCGATGTCATCGACGCGGCCGGGATTCCGGTGAAAGCCATCGATACGCCCGGTCACGCCTATCATCACATGGCCTATTGGCTGGATGGGGTCTGCTTTACGGGGGATGTGGCCGCGGTGCGCCTGCCCGGCTATGAACACATCCGCCTGCCCACGCCGCCGCCCGAATTTCATCTGGGCCTGTGGCGGGAGAGCGTTGAGAAGCTGCGGGCCATGAAGCCCGATGTCATCGTCCCCACTCATTACGGCCCCAAAGAGGACGCGGACGCCCATTTCGAGGCGGTGCTCGAAAAGCTGGCGACGCTGACCGACTATCTGCGACGACGGGTGCAGGCGGGCGACAGCGCCGAACAGATGATGGCTGAGCTGCCTGCCTGGCTGGCCGCACAGGCCCGCCGCGAGGGCGTGACCGAAGAGGGCGTGCATCGCTATGAGGTGGTGGTGCCCAGCTACATGAACGTGACGGGCGTGCTGCGTTATTTCCGCAAAGTGGAAGGGCTGGAGGCATGACCCTCACCCAAATCCTCTACCTCCTGTTCCGAAAATAAAGTTATGTTTACGTCATTCCGAAGGAGCGCAGCGACTGAGGAATCTCCCCGTCTGCAAACGCGAGATTCTTCGCTCCCGTTGGTCACTCAGAATGACACAGACGTTTTTTCATTCTTATTGGCGTGCAAACGCTCATGATACCTGTTCCGTAAATAAAGTTATGTTCACGTCATTCCGAAGGAGCGCAGCGACTGAGGAATCTCCCCATCTGCAAACGCGAGATTCTTCGCTCCCGTTGGTCACTCAGAATGACACAGACGTTTTTTCATCCTTATCGGCGAGCAGCCGCTCATGGCGCCTGCTTACCATCGGCTTCGAGGTGCTGGGGACGGTCTCGCTAAAACTGTCGGACGGCTTTACGAAGCTGCTCCCCAGCGCCCTGGTCGTCATCGGATATGGCCTGTCCTTTTACCTGCTTTCGCTGCTGTTGAAACAGAATGCGCCCATCGGCGTCATCTACGCGGTGTGGTCGGGCCTGGGGACGGTGGCCATCGTCCTCATTGGCGTCTGGCTGTGGGGCGAACGATTGACCCTACCCGCTCTTCTCGGCATCGCCATGGTCATCATCGGCGTCGTTCTCATCAATCTGACGACGGAAGGGGCGCACTGACTCATCCCAACATCATCGCCGCCAGCCGCCATATCTGGGCCACGAAGAAGGTGACGATGAAGCCCATAATCAGTGGCAGCAGCGCCGCCACCGTCGTCCACCTGCGACTGCCTGTCTCTTTGTAGATGGTGTAGATGGTGGTGCTGCACGGGTTGTGGATGAGGCTGAACAGCATCAGATTCACCGCGGTCAGCAGGGTCCAGCCTCCCGCCGTGAAAATCGTCATCAGATCCTGAGTGGAGGTGACCTCGAAAATCGTGCGGGAACCCTCGGCGTTGCCATAAGAGAGGCCCGCCATCAGCACCGTCAGCATCAACACCGTGGGGATGACAATCTCGTTGGCGGGAATGGCGACGATGTAAGCCAACAGAATGACGCCATTGAGGCCGATGAGGACGCCGACGGGGTTCAGCCAGGAGACGATATAATTGGCGATGGGCTGGCCGCCCACCTGCACATTGGCCAGCAGCCAGATGACCAGGCCCGCGGGCGCAGCAAAAAGAATCGCCCGCCACAGCACATAAATGGTGCGATCGATGAGCGATGTGTAGATGGTCTGCAAAATGCGGGGCGGGCGATAGGGGGGCAGCTCCAGGCTAAAGGTGGAGACTTCGCCCCGGAGCATGGTGTGGGAGAGAAAATAGGAGGTGAGAAAGGTAAGCAATACGCCCAGCAGCGCCACGCCTACCACAGCGGCCGCGGAGACGATGCCCGCCAGATAAGCGGGAACCAGCGATCCGATGAACAGGGAGGCGATGAGAATCTGTGTGGGCCAGCGTCCGTTGCACAGGGCGAAGTTGTTGGTGATGATGGCGATGAGCCGCTCGCGGGGGCTATCGATGATGCGCGTGGAGATGACCCCGGCCGCGTTGCAACCGAAGCCCATCATCATGCTCAAAGACTGTTTGCCATGAGCGCCGGCCTTGCGGAACAGACCGTCGAGATTGAACGCCAGTCGGGGCAGATAACCAAAATCTTCCAGCAACGTAAACAGAGGGAAGAAGATGGCCATGGGCGGCAGCATCACGCTGACCACCCAGGCCGTGGCCAGATAAGCGCCGTCGATGAGGATGCCGCTCAACCACCAGGGCAGACCGATGGCGGCCGCGGCTTCCTTGAGAAAAGGATAGATGTGGCCGATGAGCAGATTGGCCAGTAATTCCGAGGGGACATTGGCTCCGGTGATGGTCAGCCAGAAGATCAAGGCAAAGAGCCCGATCATAATAGGGAATCCCCAGATGCGGCTGGTGACGACCTGATCGATAGTGCGATCCAGATCGAAACGGGGCGTCTCGCCCGGACGGGTCACCGCTCGGCTGGCGATGCGAGCCGCCTCGGCGTAGATGTCTTCGATGATCTGCTCGTGAAAATCCCCGCCGATCTCCCAGCGCAAGCGGGTGGCCGTCCCCAGCAATCGCTCGATCAACGCTTCGCGTTCAGGCGTTATTTGTTGAGATGAGGAGGCGGCCGCTTCCAGGACCGTCTCTTCCAATAAATCCTCTTCCACCGCCCCTTTGTGTAAATCGCCCAATTCGCCCGACTTGACCGCGTCAATGATATTCTGATCCGCGTCCAGCAAACGCAGGGCCACCCATTGCGCATTGGGGAGCTCGGGGAAGGCGCGCTCGATAAGCGGCGTCAGTTCCGCCACGGCCCGGCGCACCTCGGGCGAGCGCAGTTTGATGCGGGGCGGCTTGCCCACGGTGCGAGAATTGGCGACATCGGCGATGGCTTGCAACAACTCGGGGATGCCCTCGCCCTGACGCGCGGCCATGGGAACCACTGGCGCACCCAGATCCCGGGCCAACCGCCGTTCATCCACCTGGACGCCCTTGCGCCGAGCCTCATCCATCAGATTCAGCGCCAC
>JALSPL010000353.1 GCA_026985975.1 Anaerolineae bacterium
CCCACCAAAGTCGTCTGGCTCAAGCACATCGCGGTCGATAGCTTCAACCTTGACGGCGGCCCACACCCCGAATTCGGCCACCAGGTCACCCCGGGCGTAGATCGGGCGTTCATCCCCAACGGCATGATGCCCTACAACCCCGACAAATAGGTCAAAAACCACCTCTCCTCTCCTCCTTTCGAGAGCAGTCCGCACACCGGGCTGCTCTTTTTCGTGTTGCCGGGGAAACTTTACAAAAACGTCATATTCCCGTCACTGCTACGTCACACTGTTTCGGCATACTGAAGACACCACACACAGCACGACCCGCACGCTCACACGCTACAAGGAGTTTTCATTGATGTTTCCTACTCGCACAACCTACCAGTTGACAACCACCCTGAATGTCCCCATCGAAGAAGCACTGCCCATCGTCAAAGACGCCCTGAAAGAGCAGGGTTTCGGCATCCTCTTCGAGCTGGATATGCAAAAAATCCTCAAAGAAAAGCTGAACCAGGATTTCCGACCCTACTTTGTGCTGGGAGCCTGCAATCCGCCGCTGGCCAATCAGGCGCTGCACATCGAAACAGAAATCGGCCTGCTGCTGCCCTGCCATGTCGTCGTCTATGAAGATGGCGATGGCGCTATCGTCTCGACCATTGACCCCATCGCCTCCCTGGGCATCGTCGCCAACCCCGACCTGGATACCATCGCCAATGACGTTAAGGCCCGTTTTCAGCGAGCTATCGCCTCCCTGGCGGCTCAAAACTAACCATATCTCCTCCATTCCCGTTTTTCTTTTTCACTGAAAACCTGAACGACCGCCAAACCGTTTGGTGGCCTCAACCCCAACCAACATTCCAGCACGCAAAGCGAAACAGCCTATTAGTAGCTGGCGCTACCACCGTGCAAAAAAGGAACCATGAGCTATGAGCAGTCACCAAACTCATTCCCACGCAGCCACCGCTGCCCCCCATGACCACAGCGGTCATGAGCAACACAAATCCAACCATGCCGACCACGACGCCCATCAGGGCAAGAACGGCGAGCATGATGAACACGCCGGGCACGGCACGGACCACAGCGGTCACGAAAAAATCTTCCGGGATCGATTCTGGATTTCGCTGGCCCTGTCCATTCCCGTTTTGCTTTACAGCCCCAGCATCCAACGATGGCTGGGTTTCAACATGCCCGAATTTCCCGGCAGTCAATGGGTGACCCCCATTTTCGCCACCATTGTCTTCATCGTCGGCGGCGTGCCCTTCATCAAGATGGCCGTGCCCGAGATTCGCAAGCGCAAACCGGGCATGATGACCCTCATCACCCTGGCCATCAGCGTGGCGTTCATTTACAGCATCGCCGCACTGATCATTGCGCCGGACACCGGATTTTTCTGGGAGCTGGTGCTGCTGATTGATGTGATGCTGCTGGGACACTGGCTGGAGATGCGCAGCATCCGTCAGGCGTCAGGCGCACTCAACGAACTGGCCAAGCTCATGCCCGATCAGGCCGAGCTGATCCTGCCCGATGGCAGCGCCAAAGTCGTCTCCACAGCAGACCTAAAAACGGGCGATGTGGTGTTGGTTCGCCCTGGCGCCAGCATCCCCGCCGATGGAGAGGTGGTCGAAGGCGGCTCCGGCGTCAACGAGTCCATGATCACCGGCGAATCCCGCCCGGTGAAGAAAGGCCCGGGCGACAAAGTCATCGCCGGCGCCATCAACGGCCAGGGCAGCCTGCGGGTAAAGGTGACCGCCACAGGCGATGAAACCGCGCTGGCTGGCATCATGCGCCTGGTGGAACAGGCCCAGGCCAGCAAGTCCGACACCCAGGTGCTGGCCGATAAGGCCGCGGGCTGGCTCTTCTACATCGCCGTGGCCGCTGCCGTATTCACCGCCATATTCTGGACCATCGGCTACGGCTTCAGCGTCGAGGTCATCTCCCGGGTGGCCACCGTATTGGTCATTGCCTGCCCTCATGCGCTGGGTCTGGCCGTACCCCTGGTGGTCGCCATCAGCACCTCAAAAGCCGCGACCAACGGCATCCTGGTGCGGGATCGTCTGGCGCTGGAAAACGCCCGCGACGCCAACGCTGTCATCTTCGACAAAACCGGCACCCTGACCAAAGGCGAGCAGGGCGTAGTGGGCATTGCCACTGCCGAAGACTGGAACGAGAACGACGCCCTGGCCCTGGCCGCTGCCATCGAGGGCGACTCCGAGCATATCATCGCCCAGGCCATCCGCGAGGCCGCGCAGGAACGCAGCCTGACGCCTCCCGCCATTACCGATTTCGAGGCCATCAAAGGCCGCGGCGTCCATGCTCTGGACAATGGCAAGGATGTATGGATGGGCGGACCCCGCCTGCTGGAACTGCTGGAACTGCGTCCTTCCACCGAGCTGGAAGCCTTCTCCCGCATGGCGGGCTCCAAAGCGCAATCGGTGGTGTGGCTGGTAGAAGATGGCGCTATTGCCGCCGCCTTCGCTCTGGCCGACGTCATTCGCCCCGAGAGCTACGAGGCCATCAACCGCCTGCACAAACTGGGCATCGAAGTGGCGATGCTTACGGGCGATAGCAGAGACGTGGCCACAGCCGTAGCCAGGGAGCTGGGCATCGACACCGTGTTCGCCGAAGTCTTGCCCGAAGACAAGGATAAGAAAGTGGCCGAGCTGCAAGCCCAGGGTAAAGTGGTGATGATGGTGGGAGACGGCGTCAACGATGCGCCCGCCCTCACCCGCGCCGACATCGGCGTGGCCATCGGCGGCGGCACCGACGTGGCCATCGAGGCCGCAGACATCATCCTGGTGGAAAGCGATCCCCGCGGCGTGGTCAAGATCATCAATCTCAGCCGGGCCACGCGCAAAAAGATGGTGCAAAACCTGTGGTGGGCTGCTGGCTACAACATCGTCTTCATTCCCCTGGCCGCGGTCAGCACCTTCATCACCCCGGCCCTGGGCGCTGTATTCATGGCCCTTAGCACCATCATCGTCGCCATCAACGCCCAGACCCTGCGCAACGCCAAGCTGGATTGATGGCGCTGCGCAGCTATCAACCGCAGCCGGGGAATTGCTCCGGCTGCCCTCTATCGATAATAAGGACTGGAGTCTGGCGAAAATGAAGTTGTGTCTGGATTTGTACGTGTTATATCCAATTTGCTGACGAAAATAGACGAAAGGACGAAGATTGACGAAGAAAATCGTCCATTTTCGTCTATCTTCGTCTCCACGAGAGAGATTATCCGTAGCAATCTGGGTAAAACTGCGTTCAAAGCAAAAAACGCCAGTGTCCAGTAAGGAGATCAGAAAATCATGACCCGTCGACGTAAAGCTAAAACCGCGGCCAGACGCAAACCGGGCCACAACCCCGCCCAGCTTGTCGCCCTGGCCGCGTTGGGCATCGGCTTCGCGCTGATCATCGGACTCGTTATTTTGTCACAGCTAACCGGCAAGGGGCCGGTGACCGTCGCCGCCAATGACGACGTGTTGGCCTTGGGGCAGGAAGCATATGCCAACACCTGCGCCGCCTGTCATGGCGAGCAGGGCGAAGGGCATGTGCTGCCCGAAGCGCCCGCTCTGGATGAGACAGAACACGCCTGGCATCATGCCGATGGTCAGATCCAGGACCTGATCAAGAACGGCGGCCAGGTAATGCCGGCGCTGGGAGACCAGCTTACAGACGAGGAGATCGTCGCTGTGATTCGCTACATCCAAACCTGGTGGACGCCCGACCAACTGCGTCAGCAGCAAGCCCGCAGCGTGCAGTATCCGCTGCAAAGCCCCTGAACTGGACAAGACCAACGCCAGTTATGACAGTAATCAGTAATCAGTAAGCAGTCGCCATGAGCGGTTGCACGCCGATAAGGATGAAAATGTGCAAGTCAATCTGGTGGGACAGCCAAGCCCGTAAAACGTAATGCGTAATGCGTAAGGTCATCACGTCTTACGTTTTACGCATTACGTGGTTGAGCGCCAGGCCAACGTTGGCTTCGAGAGCGTCTCGGCAAACGACGCCAACGTTTATTTTCGGAACAGATGCCATGAGCGTCTGCACGCCGATAAGGATGAAAATTGGAGACGTAATGCGTAATCCGCAATACGTAAAATCGCTACGTTTTACGTTTTTACGCATTACATCCCTCGCTGCTGCGGCCAACGTGGCCGTGAGGACTTTTTGCCTTGCGCCTTTTTCCTTTTGACTTATTTACGAAGCAGTCCCGCGCGTGACGAAAAACAATCTCACCATATCTCTACCAATCTCTAGCCATCTCCACAACCCCGACCCCATCATTCAACTCAACAAGCCCGGCGCTCCAAGGAAACCCATGTCCCAACCTGACACCCTCACCCTCAAAATCGACGGCATGACCTGCCCCGGCTGCGCCTCTCATATCCGGGAGGCGCTTGCCAGCGTGCCCGGCGTTATCGCTGTACAAGTTCCCGGCTGGCAGTCAGGCAAGGCCATCATCCGCATCGACAACGGCGTGGAGCGCGCAGCGCTCATCCAGGCCGTGGAAGCTGCGGGCTACCGCACCTCCCTGCCCGAAACGCCAGCAGAGTCCACTGCCCCCATAGACGCCCCGCCCGCCTTCTCCCCCTCCCCCACCGACGATTACGACCTCATCGTCGTCGGCACGGGGGGCGGCGGCATGGCTGCGGCCATTCGCGGGGCCGAGCAGGGCGCGCGGGTGGCCATCACCGAGGCGGAGACCATTGGCGGCACCTGCGTCAACATCGGCTGCGTGCCCTCGAAAGTCCTCATCCGGGCGGCGGAACAGGCCCACCGCGCCGGGCACAGCCTTTTCGCCGGGGTGCGCACCCGGCTGAAGGGCGTCGATTGGCCCGCCATTCGGGCGCAGAAGGACGCGCTGGTGGCGCAACTGCGGCAAGAAAAATACAGCGACGTACTGGCCGCCTATCCCCAGATCACGCTCATCCGCGGCCGCGCCCGCCTCACGCCCGACCGCAAGGTCGCTGTGGGCGATCGGGTTCTCTCGGCTCGGGCCGTCATCATCGCCACTGGCGCCCGGCCCCGCATCCTGCCCATCCCCGGCATCGAAGCTGTGGATGTGCTGGATAGCACGTCGGCCATGGCCCTGGAAACCCTGCCCGAGAGCCTGATCGTCATCGGCGGCCGGGCCATCGCCCTGGAGCTGGGGCAGCTATTCGCTCGCCTGGGCGTGCGGGTCACCCTCCTGCAGCGCAGCCCGCGCATCCTGCCCCGGCATGAGCCGGAGATCGCCGACGCCCTGGCCCGCTATCTGGGAGAGGAGGGCGTGCGGGTGGTGACGGGCGTGCGAGTGAAGTCCATGCGTCGGCAGGGAGACAAAAAGCTGGTGGAAGCGGCGCTGGAGGACCAGGCTTTCATCATGAAGGCCGACGCCATTCTCATGGCCGCGGGCCGCGCCCCCAACACCGCAGACATGGGCCTGGAAGAGGCCGGGGTGGCGATGGATGCCGGGGGCTTCATCATCGTGGATGAACACCAGCGCACCTCCGCGCCCGGCGTCTACGCTGTGGGCGATGTCACCACCCTGCCCAAGTTCGTGTACACGGCCGCAGCCGCGGGCGGCGTGGCTGCGTCTCATGCGTTGGGCCGGGCCGAGGCCGCCCTGGACCTGACGGGCATGCCAGCGGTGATATTCACCGATCCGGCTGTGGCCACCGCCGGGCTGACCGAGGCGCAGGCCCGGCAACAGGGCTATGACGTCAGCGTCAGCATCCTTGAAATGCAGCATGTGCCGCGGGCGCTGGCCGCGTTCGACACGCGGGGGCTGATCAAACTCGTGGCCGATCCCGCTTCCGACCAGATCCTGGGCGCACACATCCTGGCCCCGGAAGCGGGCGAGATGATCCAGGCGGCATCCCTGGCCATTCGGTTCGGCATCCCCCTCAGCAATTTTCGCGATGCCCTCTTCCCCTATCTCACCAACGTGGAAGGCCTGAAACTGGCGGCGTTGGCCTTCGACAAGGACCCGGCCATGCTCAGTTGCTGCGCGGGCTAAGTCGCTAGCTTTTCATCATCCGCAATCCGCTGGCGATGACGACGAACTCGCTGATCTCATGCCCCAGCACAGCGATGGGCAGGGTGAACGCGCCCGCGACCGCGCCAATGACCAGCACAGTGATGACCACGGCGGCGAGAACGATATTCTGACCAGCCACCCGCTGATTGCGCCGGGCCAGTTTCAAGGCATAGACCAGCTTCTCCAGATCATCGGCCATCAGGGCCACGTCCGCGGTCTCCAGGGCAACGTCCGTTCCCGCCGCGCCCATGGCCACCCCCACCGCGGCCTCGGCCAGGGCCGGCGCATCATTGACGCCGTCGCCCACCATGGCCACATGCCCGTACTGCTGGCTCAGTTCCCGCACCTTGGCCACCTTGTCCTCGGGTAGCAGGCCAGCGTGGTGCGCGTCTACGCCCACCTCACGGGCGATGGCCGCAGCCGTGCGCTCGTTATCGCCCGTGAGCATGACCACAGGATGGATGCCCAGCTCATGCAGGTGAGAGATGGCTCGGGCCGCGTTCTCACGAATCGCGTCCCGAATGGCGATGACGCCCCACACGTCCGCCTCATCCCCGGCCAGGATCACCGTGTTCCCCTCATCCTGCAATCGCCGGATCATCGCGGTCGCGTCATCCAGAGCATGACCCAATTTTTGGAACAGGGCCGGGCTGCCCACGAAAACCCTTCGGCCACGCCACGTCGTCTGGGCTCCGGCCCCGGCCAGGGCCTGAAAGTCGCTCACTTCGGCGGGGTGGATGTTCTGCGTCCGGGCGTAGCGCAGGATGGCCCGGGCCAGGGGGTGTTCGCTGCGGGCCTCCACGCCCGCCGCCACGGCCAGCCAATTTTCTTGAGGCACGCTCTGGCTGAAGGATATCACTTTCGTGACCTCGGGCTGGCCTTTGGTAAGAGTGCCGGTCTTGTCCAGAGCTACAACCTTCACTCTGGCCAGTTCCTCCACATAGACGCCGCCCTTGATGAGGACGCCGTTGCGAGCGCCTGTGCCCAGGGTGGCCACCAAAGTAATGGGAATGGAAATGACCAGGGCGCAGGGGGCGGCCGCCACGATGAACACCGTCGCCCGGGTGATCCACATAATCCAGTCGCCGCCCATAAGCAAAGGTGGCAGCACGGCGATGAGCGCCCCCGCCAACAGCACCAAGGGGCTATAGCGCTTACCAAAACGCTCGATGAATCGCTGGCTCTTGCCCTTGCGCTCCTGGGCCTCCTCCACCATCTGAATGATGCGAGAGATGGTGTTATCGGCGAAGGCTTTGGTGGCCCGCACCTCGATAGCCCCGGAGCCATTGATGCTGCCCGCGAAGACCTGATCCCCCGGCTTCTTCTCCACCGGTGCGCTTTCACCTGTCACCGGCGACTCATCCACTGTGGTGAATCCGGCGATAATGACGCCGTCGGTAGGGATACTGCCGCCTGGTTTGACCACGAATACATCGCCGACTACCAGTTCTTCAGCCGGGATTTCGGTTTCCCGTCCGTCACGCTTTACCAGCGCTATGCTGGGAGCCAGCTCCATCAGCGCCCGCACCGCGGAGCGGGTCTTCTCCTCGGTGTAACCCTCCACCGCCTCGCTGATAGAATAGAGAAAAACCAGCATCGCAGCCTCGCCCAACTGCCCCATCACGGCGGCCACGACAGCGGCCACCGTCATCAACAACTCGATGCCGATCTCCCGCTGGAAGATCAACGCTTCGATAGCCTCGCGACCAAAGTAATAGCCGCCGATGAGGATGGCCGTGATGTAGAGCAGTTTGGGCAGGAGCTCGGGCGCGGCGGTGATCCCCAACAGAAAGCCCGCCAGCAGCAACACGCCCGACGTCACAGAAGCGATGACCTTGAGGTTGCGCCAGGGCTTGGGTTGTTCGGGCATGGAGAGCCCTTTGGCGGGCGGAAAGCCGGATGACGCCAGCGTCTCCCGAAGGGCCGCTTCATCGGTCTGGCTCGAGTCGTAGGTGAGGACGACTTTGGCGGATTTTGGATAAATAGCCAGGTCAAGCAGACCGGGAAATCCATCCAGACTGCGTTTCAAAGCCGCTGCGTCGTGCTCGCAATCGAGATTGCCGACACGCAGATCCAGTTTTTTGTTCGATATGAAGGCTCCTTTTCTGTGTGTTGTGGGGATGTGATTATAACGTGGATGAGGACAAGAGAAAAGCGGCGGTGAGTACCCATATCTTACAAAAGCCGCGTCGGTCGTAGACTTTCGAGGTCTGCGAGACCTCGAAAGTCTGGTGGCGCGGTGGCAAGCGGGCCTTGTTATCGACTTATGGGTAATCACCGCAAAGCGAACAAGATGAGC
Source organism: Anaerolineae bacterium (assembly GCA_026985975.1). Classification (GTDB taxonomy): domain Bacteria; phylum Chloroflexota; class Anaerolineae; order J102; family J102; genus M2005. Next base: position 8,295 of record JALSPL010000353.1, read on the forward strand.
GTCGTTTCAACTTCATCAATTCTTCACAATCGCGACAATATCTCGACACATTGCCCTGCTATGATGGAGACAGATAAGCAAATTCACCCCTTTCATCTAAGGAGACTATACAAAATGAGCACCATCATTGCACGATTCAAAGCGATTTTCGAGGCCAAAGCCAACGCTGCCGCCGACAACGTCGAAGACCCCAGGGCCAGTCTGGAATATAGCCTGCGCAAGCTGGAGGACGCCCGCCGCGACCTCGGCCGGGGTCTTATCGAAGTCAGCGCGGCCAAGCGCCGCCTGCTGGCCCAACGCAACCAGATGGCCGCAGCCGCAGGCAAATACCAGCAGCAGGCCCAGGCTGCGGTGGATGCAGGGCGGGATGATCTGGCCCGTCTGGCGCTGGAACGCAAGCAGGAGAGCGAAGCTCGCGTGGCCGAACTGGACGCCAACATCGCCAGCCTGGAGCGTCAGGAAGCGGCCCTGAAGGAGAATCAGATCAAGCTGGACAACAAGATCAAGGCTTTCCGCTACAAGAAAGAAGAACTCAAGGCTATCCACGATTCGGCCAAAGCCCAGCTCAAGGTGCAGGAATCCCTCAGCGGCATCTCCACCGATCTGGCAGATGTGGGCAACACCATTCGTCGCACCGAGGAGCGCATCCTGGAGATGCAGTCCCGGGCCGACGCCATCGACGCCCTGGTGGACGAAGGCGTGTTGCAAGATGTGCTGGAGCCCGAGAGCGATGACATCGAGCGGGAACTGGCCCGCATCGGCCGCAATCAGGCGGTGGAGGAAGAACTGGCCCGACTCAAAGCGGACACGCAGCGCAAAGCCCTACCCGAAGCGGCGTAAGCGAAAAGACAGGATATTGGGCGTCCAAAGCGTCTCACCCCAAATCTCTACTACCCGATACCCAATATCCATACTTCATTAGCCCCCAAAATTCAATTGGGTGCGTCCTAAACGAGTTGGAGGCGTTCTTGCGTCTTTGTCCGACATTATAAGTGCAGTATCCAGTAATCAGTAATCAGTAAGCAGTAAGCAGTTACAGTGTTCAGTAGTGGCGATACGTCGCATTTGAGTAAGGCGCTTTAGCGTCTTTCAGCTATGAGCCTGGGCCTATCAGCCCCAGGCGGAGGCGGCAGACGTTAGCCTCCAACTGAAATAGGACGCCCCCAAAATTCAATTCACACCACAACGGAGGTCAAGACTATGTGCGGAGGCACTCACCATATCGCAGGCGCGCTCATCGGCGCAGCTATCAACGAATCACGACACAGCAGCGGTCACAGCCGCAGTCACGGCGGCAGCCATGATCATGGCAGCTACGAGACCACCGCCCCGGCGCAACCTCAGCCCAGCATCACGCAGGAGATCAAACTGATGTACGCCCGCGGCGACATCGACTCCGCCGCCTACCATCGCCTGCTGGAGATGGCCCGCAGCGGCGAGCTAACCTGGGATGACCTACGCGAACTCAGCGCCCGCGGCGGCGCCACCATCGCCGCCGCGGCAACAGTCTCATCAAAGGATCGGGATGCGGACATCGTGCGCAGCCTGAACAAGCTCTACGCGCACCGCTCGACCATCCAGCAATCCCGCAAGGAAAATGAGG
>JALSPL010000354.1 GCA_026985975.1 Anaerolineae bacterium
ATGACCCGGCGCTGCTTCCTTTGTCCCAGATGATCTCCCCCCGCATCAAGAACCCCTCCTCGATCATCATCTGATTGATAAAGCTGGCCATGGGGATGTAAGGCTTGCGGCCCAGATTGGCCACATTGATGCAGGCCCGGCCGCCCATCACCAGCACGCGCCAGGTTTCCCGAAAGACATCGCGCAACAACGTCAGATATTCATCCAGCGTCAGGTCCTGATCGTAGATTTTGCGGGCGTTATAGGGGGGAGACGTCACCATCAGATGCACGCTCTCGTCGGGCAATTCGCCCATGGCCCGGCTATCTCCCTGCAGCACCTCATCCAGCGCCGACGCCGGAACCGGATTTTCTACGTAGGGACTGGCGTCATCGATGCCGGGCAGATGCTGATACATGCGGCTGTTGTAGAAATAACTGGCGTCATGGTTGGCGCGACTGCCGGCGCCGAAGGCGGACGTTCTGGTTCCCGGCTTGCGCGTTTTTTTTGCGGCCATCTACGCGCCTCCCGCCCCCTGGCGTCGAAAACAGCCGACCAGGTGATCATCGACCATGCCCACCGCCTGCATGAACGCGTAGCAGATAACGGGCCCCACGAATTTGAATCCCCGCGCCTTCATATCGCGGCTCATGGCCCGCGAGGCCGCGGTTTCGGCCGGGACTTGCGCCAGCGTGCGCCAGGCGTTTCGCTGCACCCTTCCATCCACGAATCCCCAAACATACGCATCGAAACTGCCGAACGCGGCCTGCGCCTGGCGAAAAGCGCGGGCGTTGGCGACGGCGGCCCGGATTTTGAGCCGGTTGCGGATGATGCCGGGATTCGTCAGCAGCGCAGCCAATTTCTCATCATCATAAGCCGCGACCTTGGCGGGGTCGAAATCATCGAATGCAGCCCGAAACGCTGCGCGTTTGTGCAGGATAGTGCGCCAACTCAGCCCCGCCTGCATCCCTTCCAGAATCAGGAATTCGAACAGCAACCGATCATCGTGCACAGGCGTTCCCCACTCCTCATCATGATAAGCGATGCAGAGAGGATCATCCCTGACCCAGCCGCAACGGGGGCGCTGGTCGGATAAAAGACGGATGTCAGAATTCATGGCGTCATTGTATCATGCCCGCGCGCGGCTTGCTAACCCGATCCTGCCTCGTGATCAAACGCCCCGGTCCAATGCGACAGGGTAAACAGGTCATCCCGCTCGAACCAGCCGATGCGTTTCCAGAAATCCACCGCCTGACGGTTGGTTTTGAGCACGAAAAGATGGCATTTGTTGATGTCGGCGTCCCGCAGCGCGGATAGCGCCCGCGCCACCAACGCCCGGCCAATGCCCTGCCGCCGGTAGCGCTTCGCCACGGCCAGATGCTGGAGATAGCCGCGGCGGCCGTCATGTCCGCACAGCACCGTTCCCACCAGCGTCTCGCCAGCGCGGGCGACAAAGCTGAGGCCCGGGTTTCGCGCCAGATAGCGGGCGATATGCTGGCGCTCATCCGCGGGCCGCAGTCCCATGCCTTCGGTGATTTGCCATAACGCCATGGCCTCGTCGTAATCGGCCATGGTCATGGGGGTAATCGTGATTTCAGGCGTCATGTTAACACCACTACATGCAATTCGCGCGGGCCATGAGCGCCCAGAGTCAGGGTCTGAGCGATGTCGGCGGTGCGACTGGGGCCGGTGACAATCACCGTATTGCTGCTGGCAATAATCTGCTGCGCCGTTTCATCATCGGCAAGCCAGGCGGCGATGTCATCATAGAGTCTGCCCGCAGGCAGCAGGGCGATGTGGATGTCGGGGATGAGGGAGGCCAGGCGGCCATGCGCCTCATCCGCGTGCAGCACGATGCTGCCGGTGCGGGCCAGGCCCGCGGCCGCACCGGTCACGCCCACCAGCAGCGGCCGCAGATCCGCCAGCGCCTGTTTGCGCTCTCCCACCAGACGGCTGAGGACCAGCTCGACGCCGCGGGCGTTCAGGGCTTCGGCCAGGCCCGGCAGGGGCAGGGCCGCGGGCGCCCAGCTCATGATCCGGCTCTGCTCTTGCCGCCGACAGATCTCAACAATCAAATCCGCCGCCGCTTCGACCGTGGCGCAGCGATGAGGGACGCCTTGCACGGCTCGCAGCGCCTCCTCGAAGACATCGATGAGCGGGCGCTCGAAAGGCGGGGGCTGGGGCGGCGGGGGCGTCACGCCGGTGACGTCGGGCAAAAGCGCCCGTTGCTGCGCCCGGCGAATGCGGGCCAGAATTTCGGTGCGGGATGAAGTCATGGTGAACCAGGGAGAAGGTTGGCTCCCCTGAAAAAAGGTCGCGATCAGCAGCGACGATAGAGAAGACAGCAAAAATGGTGTGGTTTCAGCCACTTTTCCTTGGCGAAACCATGATATTTTCCTTTGCGCTTT
>JALSPL010000355.1 GCA_026985975.1 Anaerolineae bacterium
GACGCTGGAGGTGGTGGTGCTGACGCCGCAAGGGATGGTCAAAGTCAGCAACGGCAGCGCCGCTATCGCCGTCAGCAATGACATCACCGAGGTGACCACGCGCAGCGGCGAGGCGTCGGTGGTGGCCGCCGGGCGGGAAGTGGTGCTGTCCAAAGGACGGCGGACGCAGATCGTTTTGGGGCAGCCTCCGGCCGAGCCGCAGGCTGCTGACAAAAATCTGGTCGCCAATGGCGATTTTGAGCAGCCGCTGGAGACGACGTGGCGGGTGGAGAGCAGCGTGGACGCGCGGGATCTGAGCAATGTCACCTTCGGCACGGTCAGCGTGGTGAACACGGGCGGGCGCAAGGCCGCCTATTTCCAACGCGATTCCCAGGGCGAGGACGCCAAGCTCCACAGTGAAACTTCTATCATCCAGGATATCGACACCGATGTGCTGGACGCCGAAAGCCTGATTTTCCGCTTCGATGTGCGTTTGATCAATCAGAGTCTGCCCGGCGGCGGCATTCAGTCCTCCGAGTTTCCGATGATGGTGCGCATCGACTTTGTCGACGTCAACGGCAAGCCCCAATTCTGGACGCATGGATTCTATATGGTGGATCCGGTGGAAAACTGGCCGCTGCGCGACGGCGAAAAAATCCCGGGCCTGGTCTGGTACGCTTATGAATCGCCTGATTTTATGCAGAGCGAGACGTTTCCCCGTCCGGCCAAGGTCACCCGCATTCGCATTTACGCCAGCGGGCATAATTATCGCAGCCAGGCTGCTGATATCGAGCTCATCGCCAAATAATGGATCGACTGAAAAAAGCTTTGCCTCACGCAAAGTCGCAGAGGCGCAAAGGAAAATAAAGACGTGAAACGCGAAGACGCGACTCGGCGGCGCTCCTGGCTGTGGCTGATCCCCCTGGCTCTTTTTCTGGCTCTGAGCCTGCACCAATTGCATCTGCCGGGCCCCAATTATGATGAGGCGGTGGAGGCGAAGCCCGCGGTGCAGATTTTACAGCATCTGCCGGTGGAGGCGCATCGCAACGCGGTTGTTTATCTCTTCGGCAGCGCCCTGCCGCTGATGATTGTGGATTATGTGGGGGCGCTGAACACTTACATCCTGTTGCTTTATTTCAAGCTGGGGGGGATTAGCGTGACAGTGATGCGTCTGTGGCCGATCACCGTGGGGGCCGCCATCCTGTGGCTGACATGGCGGCTGGGGCGGACGCTTTTCGGGGCGCGGGCGGGATTTGTGGCGGCTATGTTGCTGGCCGTGCAGCCCTCGTTCATTTTCTTCGCCCGGCAGGGCATTTACGTCACCAACACCACCATCGCCCTGATGCTGGCCATCTGGCTGGCGTTGCTCAGGCTGGCGACCACGGGGCGGGCGCGCTGGTTGTGGCTGGCCGCGTTGATGGCCGGACTGGGGTTGTGGGCCAAGTTCATCATGCTGTGGCCGCTGCTGGCCACGGGCGTCATGCTGCCGTTTTTGTGGGGATGCAGAGAGGCGCTGGGTTTGAGGCCGGCGGCCGATTTTTCTCCCCGCGTTTTGCTTCGCCCGCGCGTTTTGGGGCCGGGCCTGCTGGCCTTCCTGGCGGGTCTGAGCCCGTTTATCCTTTTCAATCTGAAGACCGGCGCCACTTTTCAGCATTTCATGGGGACGCTGAACAAATCCTATTACGGTGTGGAAAACGCCGATTATTTTCACAATTTGCTGGTTCGCCGGGGGCAGATCCGGGATTTTCTGCGGGGGGATCATTTCTGGTATCTGGGCGGCAGCTTCGCCGATACGCTGGCCTGGCCCGCGTTCCTGATAGCTGCGATCATCATTCTCGTTGTCCTCATCGGGCGCTGGCGGCAAAAGCAGATGCGAACGCTGGCCTTGCGGGCGCTGGCCGTATTCATCTTCTTCCTGCTGCTGCTTTTGCAAACGCCCCTGACGCCCACGGCTCTGTGGTATACGCATCTTGCCATGTTTTCGTCGGTGCTGGTTTTGGCCATGGCGGGCGGCTGGGAGCTGTTTTTCCGCCAGTTTTCGGGGCGGACGCCGATGCTGCTGACTGGCGTTTTTCTGGCGCTGATGTTGTTCAGCGGCGTTCGGGCCGATGTGGGTTATCATCGGGCGCTGGCGGCGACGGGCGGTTATGCCGATCACTCCGACGCGGTCTATCGGCTGAACGATGAACTGCTGGCCCGCGGCATTTTCAGCCCCTACGCCCTGGATTGGGGTTTCGACGCCCCCCTGATCCTGGTTTCGCAGGGGCGCATCAATCCCATCGAGATATTCGGTTATGAGCCTTATGATCACCCGGACGACGGCTTTGCCGCCCGGGTGACGCCCATGCTGCAAGATGCCAACGCCTACTTTCTGGTCCACGC
>JALSPL010000356.1 GCA_026985975.1 Anaerolineae bacterium
CCCGCAAAAGGCCGCGGGAGGGAGACCTGCGTTTGATTTCGGCGATGAGGCGGGGGGCGGGACGTTGCGCATCTCGCAAGGCCGCGGCGAAATCGGGCGGCGCTGGCAGGTCGGCGATGCGGGCGCGCAGGGCCTTGGCGGGCGTCTTGCTGCGAACCTCGACCAATTCTCGCCGCTTGTGCGCAAAGATCTCGTGCAAGATGCTCATGCGGCGGCGCTCAGATTTTGGCTGAGGGTGATGAGATTTTGCAATTTGTCGTAAGCTGCGCCGCTTTCCAGCGATTGGCGGGCGACGGCCAGGCCCGCGGCAAAGTCGCCAGTCTCGCAGGCCAGAGCCGCGGCCGCGTTGAGCAGGGCCACATCCCGGCGGGGCGAGTCATCTTCGCCCGCCAGCAGCGCCCGCATCATGCGCGCATTCTGGGCGGGATCGCCTCCGCGCAGGACTTCGGGCGGGGCGGGGCGCAGGCCCAGGGAACGGGCGTCGAATTCATAGGTTTGCACCTGGCCCCGGCGCAAATGGCTGATGCGGTTGGGACCGCCGGTGGTCAATTCATCCAGGCCGCCATGTCCGTGCACCACCATGGCCGCGCGCCCGCCCAAATCTCCCAGCACCCGGGCCATGGGCTCGGTCAGAGCGGGATCGAACACGCCGATGAGCTGGTGGGTGGCGCCGGCGGGATTGGTGAGGGGGCCCAGCAGGTTGAAGATGGTGCGCAGGCCCAGTTGGCGGCGGGGGCCGATGGCGTGTTTCATGGCGGGATGGAAGGCGGGCGCAAAGAGGAAACCGATGCCCACTTCCTGGATGCAGCGCCCCACCTGCTCGGGCGATAGATCCAGGCGCACGCCCAGGGCCTCCAGCACATCGGCGCTGCCACTGCGGGAGGACGCGGCGCGGTTGCCATGCTTGGCCACCTTGCGCCCGGCTCCGGCGATGATGAAGGCGGCGGTGGTGGAGATGTTGAAGGTGTGAGCGCCATCGCCGCCGGTGCCTGCGGTGTCCAGCAGGTCTTCGCCGTTCAGCGCCAGTTGGACCGGGGCGGCGTGGGCGCGCATGGCCCGGGCGCTGCCGCTGATCTCCGGCACGGTTTCGCCTTTCATGCGCAGGCCCACCAGATACCCGCCGATCTGGGCGTCGGTGGCCCGGCCCGACATGATGATGGTCATGGCTTCCTCGGCTTCTCGGGCGCTGAGGTCCTGACGGTGAATGATCTTTTTGATATAGGGTTTGAGCATTGTTGTCCTCCGAATTGGCGATTGATCTTCAGGAAACATAGGAGAGAAAGTTCTTGAGAATCTGCTTGCCGTGCGGGGTGAGGATGGATTCGGGGTGAAATTGCACGCCTACAATGGGGTGAATGCGGTGGCGCAGGGCCATGATCTCTCCCTCTGATGTGCTGGCGATGACCTGGAGATCTTCGCTCACGCTGTCTGCATCGACGATGAGGGAGTGGTAGCGGGTGGCAGGAAAGGTGCGGGGCACGTTGACGAAAAGCATGTCTCCTTGATGATGAATGAGGGAGGTTTTGCCGTGCATGAGTCGGGGCGCCCGCACCACCTCGCCGCCGAAAACCTCGCCGATGCACTGATGCCCCAGGCAAACGCCCAGAGTGGGAATCTCGGGCCCCAGTTCGCGAATGATCTCGGGGGAAACGCCCGCCTGGGAAGGATTGCCCGGGCCGGGCGAGATGACGATGTGCGAGGGCTGCAATGCGGCCACCCGGGCTGCGTCCACCGCGTCATTGCGGAAGACCTGAATCTCCGCGCCCAGTTCGCCAAAGTATTGCACCAGGTTATAGGTGAAAGAGTCGTAATTGTCGATGATTACCAACATGTTCAATTGCCTCCGTTTACGCTGCCCGCTCCGCGGCCTCCACCGCCGCGAACTGGGCGCTGGCTTTGTGCAAGGTTTCTTGATATTCCTTCTGCGGTTCCGAATCGGCCACGATGCCGGCGCCGGCCTGCACGCTGACGATCTGGCCGCGCATGGTCATGGTGCGGATGGCGATGCAGGTGTCGGCGCTGCCATCCACGGCCAGATAGCCCACCGCGCCGGCGTAGGGCCCGCGCGGGTCCGGTTCTAAATCGTGGATGATCTCCATGGCCCGCACCTTGGGCGCGCCGCTGACCGTGCCCGCGGGGAAGGTGGCGTCCAGCAGATCGGCCGCATCCTGGCCCAAGCGCAAGCGGCCCTGCACATGCGAAACAATGTGCATGACATGGGAGTAGCGTTCGACGACCATCTGCTCCGTCACCTGCACGCTGCCATACTCGCACACCCGACCCAGATCGTTGCGGCCCAAATCCACCAACATCACATGTTCGGCCCGCTCTTTGGGGTCGGCCAGCAGTTCCTGGGCCAGGGCTTCATCTTCGGCGGGCGTGCGGCCGCGGGGGCGGGTTCCGGCGATGGGGCGCAGCGAGGCGACGCCGCGCTCCAGGCGCACGTGCATCTCGGGGGAGGCGCCCAGCAGACGGAGAGGTTCCGCACCGGCCAGGTGAGCGAAATCGAAGAAGAACATGTAGGGCGAAGGGTTGATGCGGCGCAATGCCCGGTAGATGTCGAAGGGGGCGGCGCTGGTGCGGCGGCTAAGGCGTTGCGAAAGCACCACCTGGAAGATGTCTCCGGCGGCAATGTGCTCTTTGGCCGTTTCCACGGCCCGACAAAAGGCTTCTTCGCTCATATTCGATTGCGGCGCGGCTGCGGGGATGGGCCGGGTTTGCCGGGCGGGCCGGGGCAGGGGCTGCGCCAGGCGGGCTTCGATGGCGTCGAGACGGGCCCGGGCCGCGGGGATGTCCGCTTCCTCCCGGGCCAGGGCGATGAGCAGCAATTGGCCATAGGCGTGATCAAACGCGACCACGGTGTTTGCTTGCAAAAAGATGGCTTCGGGCAGGTCCGCGGGCGGGGTCAGTTGCAGGCGGGGTTCAAGATAGCGGATGGTTTCATAGCCCAGATAGCCGGCCAGGCCCCCCATGAAGCGGGGCAAGGGGGATTGCCGGGGAGCCAGGGGGGCGGGCCGCCATAGTTTTTGCAGCGCTTGCAGGGGAGTCTGGCCTGCGGCCAGGGGATGCACAGCGGTCACATCCCGGCCTTCGTGAATCTCCCAGGCGTTGTTGCGCAGCACAAAGGCGCGGCCGATATCGACGCCCACGAAGGAGTAGCGGGCCACTTGCTCGCCGCCGGTGACGCTTTCCAGCAGGAAGGCGGGGCCGGTGCGGGCCAGTTTGAGATAAACGGAGATGGTGGTTTCCAGGTCGGCGGGCAGATGCCGCACCAAAGGGATGGTTTGGGGATGGGGCATAGGTTTCTCCTGGCGTCAGGTGCGACGCACTTCCGAAGTGCATCGCACCCAATAAAAAAGCCTGCTTCGTCCGATGTAGGGACGAGAGCAGGCTCCCGCGGTGCCACCCTGTTTAGGCCGGGCCTGAAACAAAAAAATCCCGTCGTGATGCGACGGGATGAAAAATGTAAAGCCAGCCTCACTTTGTGGGTACGGCCCGAACGATGTCGGGATTATACCCATTGCCCTGATAACGGTGGCAATTCCGGCTCGGGCTACTCGCCAATGGCTTTCGACCGGCAGCTCGGAGGTCCATTCGGCGTTGACGTGCGCACCGGGCTCGCACCTGTTCCCGGTTCTCTGGGCCGTCGTTTCAACGCTTACTCTTCCTCGTCATTGCTTTTGAGAGGGTTATATGATTATGGCGGGGAGTATAGCATAGGGTGGGGGGAATGTCAAAATGGATGACGCCTGCTATTTCAGCGCCAACGGCAAATAGGTGGTGTATCCCTGTGGGGCGCAATTGAAGAGCCTGATTTCATCGAGATACCAGGATGTGGCGGCGGCTCCGGTCGTTGAGCGGGCGTAAAATCGTACAGTCTGGCCGACATAGTCTCTGATATCGAATGTTGCCGATT
>JALSPL010000357.1 GCA_026985975.1 Anaerolineae bacterium
TCTCCAGGGCGTCGGGGGGCAGGGGAAAGAGCCCCGCCTGCCGCGTCAGGGTGAAATTGGCGATGACATAGCGGCCCCGATCCACTTGCTGCACCCGCCAGCCCGCCGGAACCCGCAACGTCATTTTCGTCTCGGGCAGATGGTAGGGCTGCCAGGTCGTTTCGGGCCCGGCCGGGGGCAGCATCACCGCATTCTCGCTGCCATCGGCCCGGAACGCGTTGCGCTGCCGCAGTTGCGACATCACGCCCAGAAAGGTGGCATTCTGGGCGATGGGCGTCAGCTTGCCATCGAACAATTGCAGAATAAAGATGTCGTGGCCCTGCTCCTGTCCCATGACCACCACCAGGTTCTCGCTATCACCCAGCCATGTTACAGGAACATGAATGTTGCTCCACTTCCCGCTGTAGACCACGCCAGCGCCGCTATCGGTGCGGCGAACGGTAATGGCGGCGTGGTCGTTCGACTCAACCGCTGCCATGAGCATACGATTGGGTGATAGCGCATCCCAGCGTGACAGCCTTTCCCGGGATAACGGTCGGGCCGGGCCGCCATCCACCGGGCAAACGCGCTCACCGGGCATAGCCCACAGCGCATCTCCCGTCATCGACCAGAGATAATCGCTGGGCGCGATCTCCCGTCCTGGCGGCGCGTAGCGACACAATTCGCGGCGTTTGCCCGTAGCCGCATCGATGAGCCAGATGGTCAAGGTGGGAGTCGGGTTGTCGGTATAGGCGCTGGCAGCCAGATGCCGCCCGCAATCTCTGCCCGGGGCGGAAGGCGCTTCCGGGCAGCCGGGGGACCAGACCGGATAGAAAACTTTGCCCGGAAGTTCGGCCAGGGCTTTGGCTACGCTGTCCCGCAGTGTGGTCATCTCGAAGATGGTGTTGGGGGCGGCGGGATGCGGGCCCCGGTTGTCGATGTAGGCGAAGTGCAAGTTGTCGGGCGCCCAGGTTACGGCCAGAGGGTGATCGGCGATTTTCCGGGGCTGGCCGCCATCCGCCGCCACCAGCCAGGTCCCCTGCCACTGGGTGGGGATGATCAGCCATTGGCCATCGGGCGAGGCGGTGACAGGATAGCTGATGGGCAGCAGAAAATAGCCCTCGCCCGCGGCGGGATCCAGCACATAGCTCTCTGCCCCCAACAGCGTCTGCTCATCGCCGGTGATCAAATCATGCAGGATGACAGAACCGTCGGCCCGGGCGTAGAGGATGCCATCTCCCGGCTGGGCGATGGGCGTGAAGCCCAGGACATCGGCGGCATTCACCTGCGCGGCGGGCGCGGGCGCGGGCCGAGGGACGGGCGTGGAGGGAGCCTTTGTATTTTGCAGCCGTCGCTCGCTTTGCTCTCCTGCAGTTGGCGATGGGGCCAACTGTGGATAATTGAAGACCAGTTTTTGAATGGCGGGCGGGAACAGCTTGCGAATAGACGCCGCGTAAGCGTCGCCATCGCTCGGTAATTTCACATCCCGGATGTGACCAACGCCATCCAGATAAATGACTGCGGGGGCGCTCATAGCTGAGTGTGGTGGTGAAGTTCCGCGACACGTCGCCCAGACGTATATCTCCTCCTCCGACCGGCCCAATACGTCCCATCGGCACACGCCTCCATCATCTGGGGGAAGAAATGCCCGCGCCAAAGCCGGTTCGATTTCCGCCTGCGAGGGAGCGGGCGACGCGGTTGGCAGCGCAGGCGGCGTCACGGCGCATCCCGCCAGAAAAAGGAGCAAGAGAACCCAGCTCAATCGACGCATCACAGCCTCCAGAGCCATCCTTTGGACTTGGGTGAGAGGCGATCGCTCTTTTTGGCGGCGATCGCCCGTCACCCAATGGGCACAGCATAACACGGAATGCAAAAACGCGCTTGACGACTTCCAAACGCCCGGCTAACGACTTTTGGACGATGCCAAACGTCGGATTAAGGCCACACGGCGTCATCAAACCGGGCGAGAATCAGCTCAGCAACGCGTTCCAATTGATATGAATCAAATCGTCGGGGTCTCCTTGAATGACATCGGGCCGGGGAATCAATTGCTGAAACTTATCCTGTGGTTCTGCCAAGACAATTCGCAACAGCCGCCCGCGCCATGCCATCTCGACCGGTTTGCCAGTTTCGAGCGCCTGATCCAGAACTTTGTAAATATCTTTTCTAAGTTCAGTGGGATGAATCATAACACTGCTCCCTTGCGTAGACTTGCTCATTATGCCAAGCTTTTCCATTTGGCGCAAACGAGGGGTTTGCCACGGGTGCATTTCAAATTTGGGGCGAAGCCCCACGCATAGAGGCGATGCACTTCGAAAGTGCGTCGCACCCCTGGAGACGTCTCGAAATTGAAACGCCTCCGTTTGCTACGACCAG
>JALSPL010000358.1 GCA_026985975.1 Anaerolineae bacterium
GGAGGAAGATGGTTCGAAGCGTAGCTTTAGCTGGCTTTCACGCTGATCTTCTTGGGTTTGATCTCCTCCACCTTGGGAATGGACAGGGTGAGCACGCCATCCTTGTAAACAGCCTCAATCTTGTCGGCATTCACAGGCACGGGCAGAGCAATGCTGCGCTGGAACATGCCATAGCGGCGTTCGCGCAGATGATACTTGCCTTCCTCGATGTCCTCCTCTTCCTTGATTTCACCCTTGATGGTCAGCACATTGTCGGTGAAAGTGATATCCAGGTCATCGGGATTGATGCCAGGCAATGAGGCCTTGACGACGAAGCTATCCTCAGTCTCGGCCACATCCAGGGCCAGGGCCCAGGGACGATCTTCGGAAAAAGCGGGAATGGGCGCTTCGTTCAGCATGTTCTCCATGGCGTTGCGCCAGGCTTCCAGTTCACGGGTGAAAGGATCACGAACGGTCATAAGTCTCATTTTATCATCTCCTTGGTGATAGCTTGTATTTGAGTGGGAGTCCGCCAGCGCATCAGACCGGCGCTTCTTACGCTTTCATTTAACATCCTCCGCATAAGACCAATATATGCGGGGTATTAGCAAATGATAAGAGCTTGCGGCGGTTGAGGGTAAGATCGCTGTGATTGGCGCGCTCAGGGAGATGAAACAATTACACAGTACGACGCCATTGTTAGCGGCGGCGGGCCTGGAGGACTCACCGCCGCCCTGCTCATGCGCGGATATCTGAGACTGACGCCATCAGCCGGATGTAAAAAACGCCCCCGGCGATGGGCCAGGGGCGTTTTGACAGGTGGAGATGCGGGGAATCGAACCCCGGTCCGGAACAGTCGCCTGCGCACGTCTACAAGCTTAGTCGCAACAGCAGTTTCGCCCGCGGGAGGGTTGCGACCACCTCCGCCATACGGGCTAGCCGATCATCTTTTGCCTGACGTATCGGCGTCGGCCAGACAGCACTTTGCAGTCTATGACAGTCGACCGGGTGCGCTGCCAAGTCCCACACCCGGGACCGAGACCGCTATCTCAAGCGATCAAGCCTGCTTCAGCTCGCTTACGCAGCCAGCGCCACAGCGTTGGTGCGGGCGAAGCCGAAGTTGAAGGCGTTGCCAGTATTTTTGGCACTTGTGGTGTTGCCCGTTTTAACGAGGTCAGGCGCCTCGGCTTGCAGCACGCAAACGAATATCTGCCCCGTCGAAACCTTTCATCCCCAAGATGAAAAGACGAGACGGAACTCGCTTGCAAGCATAGTCTAGCACAAACGGGCGGATTTTTCAAGCTTCCCGTCGAATTTCTGATGTTTTTCTAACGCCCCCTCCGTTGTGCGTGGCGGAAGTGGCGCCACTGAAAAAGGTCGAAATGCCCTTCACCCCTGATTTTGAAACGCTCCCCGTTTGGTGTACCATTTGGATGACTTGAATCCGGGTCCCCTGAACGATAATTTCCGGTCCGACGACCAAAAGGAACAATACGAATGTCGAAACCCTTTCCCGTAACAGACGCTGATTTCAGAGAAAAAGTGCTCAATAGCGACACGCCCGTCATCGTTGATTTCTGGGCCGTGTGGTGCTCCCCCTGCAAACTCATCGCCCCCATCCTGGAAGATCTGGCTGCAGAATATGACGGCAAGGTCAAAATCGCCAAACTGGATGTGGATCACAACCCCATGACGCCCGGCCAATACGGCATCATGGGCATCCCCACCCTCATCATCTTCAAGGATGGCGCGCCCGTGGAGCGCATCGTGGGCTACATGCCCAAAGATCGCTTGCTGCAACGCATCCTCCCCCACATCCAATGACCCCCTCCGACCCCATCGACGCCCTGGCCCGATGGGCTGACAGCGGCGTGCGCGGCGCTCTGGCCGTGGTCGTCAAGGCCTACGGCTCTTCGCCGCGGCCCCTGGGCGCCATGATGGCGGTGTCGGAGACGGGCGAGATGATCGGCTCGGTCAGCGGCGGCTGCGTCGAGGGCGCGGTGCTGCAAGAGGCTCTGGACGTCCTGACATCAGGCCGTCCCCGCCTGAAAAGCTACGGCATCAGCGATGACTGGGCGGCCGAAGCCGGGCTCACCTGCGGCGGCAACATTCAGGTCTTCATCCTGCCCTGGCGACGGGGCCCGGTGTGGCGCGGGCTGCAATCCGCCCGCCAGGATAAAATCCCCGTCGCCCTGGCGCTGGGGCTGGCGGGGCGTTTTGCGGGCAAGCTGGGGCTGTTTTACACGGATGGCCGCGCCATCGGCGACCTGGCCGCACATCATGCCGCCCTGCGCGAGCTGCTGGACGCGGCCCTCGCCTCGCAGCGCCCGCAGTCGGGCGTGGTTCTGCCCGACGCCCGCACCGCGGCCA
>JALSPL010000359.1 GCA_026985975.1 Anaerolineae bacterium
GACATCCAGTTCGGGCGAGGTGAAATAGGGCGTTCCCCGATAGAGGCTGTCATCCACCTGCAATTTATAACCGGCAATGGCAAAACCCCCCGCCTCGGGGCGTTCCCAAGAGAACTTGGGTCGGGGCGAAAGCAAGCTGTTTGGAGCGGGCGCTTCCACGACTGGAGCCCCGGATAATGCGAAGGGAAAAGATTGCTGTTTGAAGGTGTCGTAAAATGCGCTGGGCCGAAAAGGCTTGGGCTCCCACAACGGATCCTGGTCCAGAAAAATGCCTGGCCCCCAGTCAGTCGTCCATGATTTGAACCAAAATGAGTGCATAACGCCCTCGCTATCGAGCAGATCATACAGATCGGCCAGCATTTGGGGAGAGGCGTCCTCCGTCCATCCCCAATAATTGAGCTCCGTCACCCACAGATCGAATCGATTGTCACCCAATGCAGCTTTCAGGGCGCTGATTTTTCTGAGATGATCGCTGAACACATGCAAGGTGACGATGTCCACATCATCCTTCACATCTAAGTCGCCATCCAGAGCCATCAGGCGCAGCAAAAACTCGGGCCCGTTGATATCGGACATGCCGCCCAGCAGCAAGCGTCCCTGAACATCATGTCGAATGATCTGCTCCTTGGCGCGCTGCACGAGTTGGGCGAACATGGGAACATTGTCATGTTCGGGGTCGGAAGGCGTGTACCAGAACTCCCACAGATCAGGCTCGTTCCATATCTCCCATTCATGCACCTGATCTTTCCCGTAGATCCCGTAACGGCTCACCATGTCGGCCATGAAATCCGACCAGTCATCCATGTTTTGGGGCGGCAAGTTGCGGGGATATTTATTGCTGACGCATTGATCCGTGACATCATGCCCCACCGCCGCCCAATCGGGCGTGTAATAAATCTCGGGAACAACGGCAAGGCCGTAATTGCTGGCAATCTGAAAAACATCGTCCAGCGCCTCCCAGTCATAACTGTCCCGTTCCGGCTCGACCATGCACCACCAGGTGGCTACGCGGGCGCTGCGAACGCCCGCGTCCCGGCTTTTCCGCATCAGATCATCCAGCAAATCGACGCGCAGCGCGCCATCCAGCCGCGGCCAGGCATCCTCGCGCGGAAACGTCCATTGCCAGCCCGGGCCCATCAAATCCATGCCGTAAGTTGATTGCGGCCGGGGTTGATGCAGAGGATTGAATGGCGGATCGCCATCGGCCAACACCGGAAAAGCAACCAAAACGCCAGCCAGAAAGACCAAAAGAACGATGCTGATTTTGAACCGCATAAACATGCCGATTTCCTCATGCGAAATAAACGCAACTTCAGAGCATAACTTGTTGTATCATACAAAAAAGAGGGATGCAACATTCGCTGCATCCCTCGGACATACTTTCACATGGCAGGTTTTCGCTATTGGGCCAGAGATTTGATGTAGGCCAGCAAATCCGCCAGGTCCTGCTCATTCAACGAGGCGAATGTCGGGGGCATCAGCGGGCCATAGCCTTTGACCAGCATCAAGCCGGGATCGATGATGGATTCGATGATGTAAGCGTCATCGGCTACAACCGGCGGTTTGTTTTCCAACTGCACGTTGCTGCCATAAAGGCCGTGCAAGGAGGGAGCCACGGGCGTGTCTTCCTCGGTGTGGCAGGCGCTACAGCCCAGACTGGTAAAAGTCTTTTCGCCTCGGGCCGGATCGCCCGCCACGGTCGGGACTTTGACGCCGCCCTCGGCGGGCGCTTCCGCAGCCTGGGTGGGGGCAGGAGCTTGAGTGGGCTCGGGCGCTTTGGTTGGCTCGGCTGCGGACGCGCCTTCGCCGCCCGTGCCAGCCATCAAGATATCGAAGCGCATCTTGAGATAATCAACATCGCCTTCTTCGGCCTTGCGGATCATGGTCTTCAGCGTCGCCTGGCCTCCCATCTGACCGCAAGCAGCCAGCGCCGCCTCCAGCCCGGCTTTGGTTCCATCCATATCGCCCGACTCGAACGCAGTTGCCGCTTCCTGCAGATGTTCGGCCACGGTGGGGTTGACCTGCATGCCGGTTGCGGCAAAGGAGAGGCTCTGGATGCCTTGGGCCAGGGTCGCCAGATCGCTATCGCTGATTTTGTCCGGGCCATAGACAGCCATGGCCGTGCCTTCGACGCCGTGGCGCACGGTCTGTTCGACATAGTCGGCGCTGAGGCCCGCCAGGTTGGGGCCGATCATGCCTTCCAGATTCTGGCCGTGACAGGCGTTGCAGCCGGTGGCTTCATACACGGCCCGGGCGTCGGCCGGAAGCTCCATGGCGCCGCCCGATGCTGCGCCGCCGGTTTCGCCGCCGGCACTGGCGCCGCCCTCTTCCTGGATGCCGCTGAGCGACTTAATGTAGGCGATGAGCGCCTGGATCTGATCGTCGCTCAGATCGGCGCCATAGTTCTTGGGCATGATATCGTTGTAGCCCTTGACCACCTTGGCGCCCGGATCGACGATGGACTCGTGCAGATAGGCGTCATCCACCGTAGCTTTGCCGCCATCGCCGAACTCGACCTCTTTGCCATAGATGTCGTGCAAAGTGGGCGCCACCGGGGTGTTTTGATCGGTATGGCAGCCAGAGCAGCCCTGAGCTGCAAAAAGGCTCTCGCCTTCGGCGACCAGACCGCCGGCAGGCGCTTCGCCGCCCTCGCCCGGTTTGGCGGGCGCTTTGCCGCTGAGCCAGGCGTCGTAATCAGCCTGTTCCATGGCGATGATCTTGCCAGCCATCTTGGTGTAGCCGGTGCCGCTGTACTGCGCCTCATAGAACGGATACTCTCCGGCTTTGGCGGCGGTGAACCACATGACGGTGAACTTGCCGGGCAGAATGTCTTGCTGCTGCATGAGGCCGGGCGCAAAGATGCTGTGGGTGGTGTCTTGCGAGGTCATAATCAGACGCACAGGCTTTCCCACCGCCACGTGCAGCTCATCGATCTCCCCCTTGCCGTCGGGCGTATGCTGGAATTTCCACACCCAATGCTTGGCCACCGAGATCACATTCTCGGCGTTGTCAGGCGCTTTGATATTGTTCAAATACGCCACTGACGACCAGAGAAAGAATACAAGAATCACCACGCCGACGCCCAATGACCACAATTTGGGCACAGTGCGATCTTTTTCCGACGCGGACGCCTTTTCTTCCTTCTCGCCGCCGCTTAGCAACGCGCTGAACGCCAGCAAAACGATGACGATGGCGATGATGAAGCCGACCGCAAGCATGGTCAACAACAGGATATTGACGGAGCCGGCTAGGGATGAAGCCTTTTCGGGGAATGATAAAAACGTAGGCATAAGGCAGGCACCTGATTATTGAGTGAGATCAGGATTAGGGCCAGGATCAGAAGCAGGGGGTGAGATCAGGCGTGGCGTGCATGGACAGCGCGATCTGCAAAATTCAGTATTGCTTGCAGATGACGCCTTTTCCGGCTCCTGAGTCCTCCTAGCGATGGGGCAGGCCCTTTTGGGCGGTCAATTCGATAGCACGTTCGATGGGGATGCGGGCGACGCCTGCGTCCTTGTCAACCCAGCCATAATTGTTCAACAAGTCATTCTGCTGGGCTTTATAGGCATTCAGGTCGGCGACGGGATCGATCTGAAGCACGGGCTCATTGAAGCTGGTCGTGTCGACAGGAAAAGCCGTGACCTTCGAGGCGGCGAACTCACCTTCCAGGGCTGCAATCAGGCCGACAATGAGCACAAGGAAGATGATCGCCAGCAGCAGCAAGGTCCGGCCCCAGCCGCCTGATTCATATCCGGGATGACGGGTGTTAGCTGACATGACTGTGCGCCTCCTCAGCAACGCTTGTGACGGGCAATCGAGGATCATAGACGGGCGGAACGCTGACTTTGGCAAGATGACGGAAGAAAATCGCCAGGAACAAGCCGCCAATACCGATCATTGATGCAATGGACAGCCAGGGAAAAGCCAGCTTGCCAGGTGAAAACGGCGGATAGATCAACCACACCAGGTCTACAAACCTCATAACCAGCACCAGCCAGGCAATCTTCTTCAGGCGGTCCGGCGCCCGTTTGGTGCCCCTCACCAACAAGAAGAAGAAAGGCAGGAAAAAGTGCAGAACGACATTGATGATAGCCACCCATTGCCAGCCCCCTGTGGTGCGCTTGAGATACCAGGGGATTTCTTCGGGCAAATTGGCGGACCAGATGATAAGAAATTGAGAGAAGGCGACATACGCCCACAGCATGATGCTGGCCAGCAGCCAGTTGCCCAGATCGCTGACATCGATGGTCTGGATGATGCCGGACCAGGGTTTATACTTGATCATGCTCCAGAGAATGATGATGCTGAAAGCGAAGCCGGAAGCCATGGCCCCCACGCCGAACATGATCCCGTAAATGGTGGAGTACCAGTGCGGCTCGATAGACATCATCCAATCCACCGAGGCGAAGGTGACGGTCAGACCAAACAGCAGGATGCCCGGTGCGCTGACATTGCGCATCTTCTTGCGCAGTGACGCATTGTCGGGGTCCTCATCCAATTGCAGCGACCATTTGCGCAACAGCCAGGCGATGCCGATCCAGATGACAAAGTAGATAGCCGCCCGAATGACGAAGAAAGGAACGTTGAGATATCCCGCTTTGGCCTGCAACAACTCGTCCTGGGCCACCACATCGGCGTGAGACCACTCATAGAGATGCGGAATGCCTATGATGATCACCAGGAATAACACAGCCATCAGGGGCAGGGTCCGCGTTGCGGCTTCCATCACCCGCTGGATGACCAGTCCCCAGCGACCGCCCACGGTGTTCTGGATCATCAGAATCACCAGTGCGCCCAGGGCGATCTGCACCCAAAACACCCAGCCGATGAGATAGGATGTGAAGAAATGCTCGGGGCCAGCCAGGAAAAAGCCGGCGATAAGAGCGATGACGCCCACAACGCCGAGGATCAACGATGTCTTCTGGTAGGACTGCAAGCGGCTGACCAACTTGTCGTCAGCTTGAATTCGATTCATGGTTCGCTCCTTCATTGCGTCGCCTCCAACTTGTCCACATCCTCCTGGGGCAATTCTGTCACCGAGGCGTGCTGGCTGAGCTGAAGCGCCTTCACATAGGCGATGATCAACCAGCGATCATGCACGGGGATGCGGTTGGCGTAGCTGGGCATAGAACCAAAGCCGTTGGTGATGGCATAGTAGAAATAACCGGGGGCGGCCTCTCGCAGACGATCCTGATTCAGGTTGGGCGGCTCTTTGAACCCGCGCTGTACGACCATGCCATCGCCATTGCCGGTGTAACCGTGGCAGGGAGCGCAATAGATGTCATAACGCTGCCGACCGTATTCCAGGTCCTCTTTGGTGATCGAAAAGGGAAATGCTTCCACATATTGACCATCCACCTGCCCGGTGTAGAGGGCGTCATCGGTGCGGGCGTCGCCGTAGGGAACGGTGTCGTCCACCGGCAGTTGCGCTGACTGCTCTTTGGGAAAGAAGGCGTTGGGCTCATACGGATCCACGCGAGGCTGATCCCGCATGGTCATCGTACAACCGACAGCCAGCAAAGCCAGACAAAGTAGCGCGCAAACCAATCCCGTCTTGCGTAGTATTTGTAGGGTTTGTGTGGTGCGTTGCATGGCAATCTCCTAAGGATGCACTTCGGTGACTTCTTCGGGCCCAAGACTTTCGAGAAAAGTCCGGGTGCCATCCAGATCGAACCGCGAATCGGCGGACTCAATCACCAGGAAAAATTTATCCCTGGAAACCAGATTGAAATCCTTGGCGTTGAAAACAGGATGGTAGGGATGTGGAAAACCGTTCAATCCCAACATGCCAAAAACCGCGGCCAAACCGGCGAAGAGAATGGTCAACTCGAAGATGACGACAATGAACGCAGGCCAACTGTTGAAAGGACGCCCGCCGATGATGAGGGGATAAGAGATGACCGAGGCGTAGTATTGCAGCGCAAAGCCGCTGATAGCGCCTACCACGCCGCCGATGAAAACCAGGTACTGGATTTTGGGTTTGAATTCCAGTATCTCCGTCAATTCCTCGATGGGGAAAGGCGAATAGGCCTCTATTTTCCTGTATCCCGCTTCGCGGGCGCGTCGGGTGGCCTCCACCACATCCTCGGGCGTATCGAATTTGGCAATGAGGCCGTAAACTGATTCGTTCATGGCTTAGTGCTCCTTGCCTTTGTGAGAAAGATGATGAACCAGTTCTTTCATCTCGAACATATTGATCATGGGCAGCACTCGCAGGAAGAGGAAGAGCAGGGCGACGAAAAAGCCCAAAGTGCCGATATAGAGCGACCAATCCCAAAAAGTGCCGGCGTAATGCGCCCAGGTTGCGGGCAGATACTCCTGGCTGAGGCTGGTGACCACGATGATGAAGCGCTCCAGCCACATGCCGATGTTGACGCCGATGGCGATGATGAACAATAACCAGGGTGTGCGCCGCACCTTTTTCAGCCACAAAAACTGCACCATAACGCCGTTGAAGAAGATCAACATCCAGTATTGAACCGAGTAGGGTCCCACCATGCGATTCCAGACCAAAAAGCGTTCATACACATTGCCGCTGTACCAGGCGAAGAACACTTCCATGATGTAGGAATAAAACACGATCAGCCCGGTAGCCAGCATGATCTTGGCCATGTTCTCCAGATGGCGATCGGTGATGAAATCCTCCATGTGGTAGAACTTGCGAATGGGGATAGCCAGGGTCACGACCATGGCGAAGCCGGAGTAGATGGCGCCGGAGACGAAGTAGGGCGGCAGGAAGGTGGTGTGCCAGCCGGGCACCGAACTGACGGCAAAGTCGAAGCTGACGACGCTGTGCACTGAAACCACCAGGGGCGTAGCCAGAGCCGCCAGCAACAACGCCGCCCGGGAGTATTGCGCCCAATGCCGGGCTGCTCCCCGCCATCCCAAAGCGAACAGACCGTAAATCCGTCGCACGACTTTGTTCTCGCCCATGTCCCGCAGGGTGGCGAAGTCGGGGATGAGCCCCACATACCAGAACAGCAGCGAGATGGTCACATAGGTGCTGATGGCGAACACATCCCACAGCAGGGGGCTGCGAAACTGGGGCCACAACTGGAACATGCTGGGGTAGGGCAGCAACCAGTAGGCCAGCCACGGGCGACCGGTGTGAATGATGGGGAAGAGACCGGCGTTGGCCACAGCGAAAATGGTCATGGCTTCGGCGAAACGGTTGATGGAGTTGCGCCATTCCTGCCGGAAGAGCAACAGGATAGCAGAAATGAGGGTGCCGGCGTGGCCGATGCCAACCCACCACACAAAGTTGACGATGGCAAACCCCCAGGCAACGGTGTTGTTCAAGCCCCAAACGCCGACGCCTTTAACGAACAACACCGTCAGAGAGAAGAGCATCAGCATCATGAAGATAAAAGCGATGCCAAAGCCCAGCAGCCATCCTTTGGGCGTTTTCTTGCTCAGAACAACGCCGCTAACTCTGTCGGTGACGGTGGCGTAGGTTTGTCCCGGGCCGATGACGGGAACTTCAGCCGGTTCAGTGGATGCCGCCATAGCGTTACACCTCCTCCGCAAGTTTGGGGTTGGGATTCTTCAGTCGGGCCAAATAGGTGGTGCGGGGCTGAACGTTCAGCTCCCCCAGCAGTTCGTAATTCAGCGGACTGGCCTTCAGTTTGGCAACCTGGCTTTCTTCATCCACGATGTTGCCGAAGACGATGGCGTCGGTGGGACACGCCGCCTGACAGGCCGTCCGGGCCTCCCCATCGCGGATGGGACGATTTTCCTTTTTGGATTGCACGCGGGCCGCATTGATGCGCTGCACGCAGTAGGTGCATTTTTCCATGACGCCGCGAGAGCGCACGGTGACGTTGGGGTTGCGCATCAGTTGCAGCGAGGGTTCGTTCACATCGACATACTGGAAGAAGTTGAAATGACGCACCTTGTAGGGGCAGTTGTTTTCGCAGTAGCGGGTGCCGATGCAGCGATTGTAAACCATGTCGTTGAGGCCTTCGCGGCTGTGCACCGTGGCCGCCGCCGGACACACCACCTCGCAAGGGGCGCCTTCGCACTGCTGGCACATCACCGGCTGATAGACGACATCGGGATTGTCCATGTCGCCGATGAAGTAGCGGTCGATGCGCATCCAGTGCATTTCACGGCTGCGCATCACTTCTTCTTTGCCCACGATGGGGATGTTGTTTTCGGCCTGGCAGGCCACTACGCAGGCGTTGCAGCCAATGCAGGCGCTGAGGTCCACGGTCATGCCCCAGGCGTTGCCCCGATAGGAGAAGCTGGGATACATGGAGATTTTCTCGTATTCAGTCTCTTCCTGGACGAATTCGGGGTTCTTTTTATATTCATCCAGCGTGCCGCTCACCACCAGCGTGCGCCCGTCCATCAACTGATGATCCTGAGTGCGGGCCAGGGGATAGGTTTTGCCGGTGTAGGTGAGAATGACGCCCGTATCCTGCCAGGGTTTATGAGACTGGCGAATGGCGTAAGCGTTAAAGCCCACATCCTTGCCCACGCGCCCAACAATATGCCTGCCATAACCCAGATGCACGGTGATGGCGTTATCGGCGTGACCCGGCAGCACCAATACCGGCGCTTCCACCGAATTGTCGAAGTAGTTGAGGACGATGACGTCGCCGTCGGAGAGATTCAGCCGTTCGGCCTGGGCCGGAGCCATCAGGGCAGCGTTGTCCCAGGTAAGCTTGGTCACGCCGTTAGGGACTTCTTGCAACCAGCCGTTGTTGGCGAAACGCCCATCCCACACGCTGGGCGAGGGCCGGAATGCGATCTCCATTTCGTTGGTGACGGCGCTGTAGGGTTTGGCCACGGCCGCAACCGAGGCGGTCACCGCCTTGCCCGCAGCCTGACTATCTTCTACATAACCGCGATTCAACGTCATTCGCCAGAACTTGTCGAAATTATCGCCGCCGCCATGCTCCTGCCAGTAGCCTTTGACGATGTCGTGCCCCGTGGCGTCGGGTTCGCCCAGCAACGCAGCCAGCAGCTCGTAATCCGATTTGCTCTGATAGAGGGGGTCGATCATGGGCTGCATGATGGTGGTTGCGCCATCGAAGGCTCGCACATCGCCCCAGGTTTCCAGGTAGTGGCTGCGGGGGATGTACCACAGGCTCTCCACCGCGGTTTCGTCCAGCATCGCGCCCAGATACACGGTAAAGGGAACCTGTTTCAGCGCCTTTTTGAAGGAGACGTCAGCAGATGCGCTGTAGACGGGATTGCCGTCGAGGATGAACAGATATTTGACTTTGCCCGACTGCATATCGTTCACCAGTTCGGCCAGGGAGTCGTTCTGCAGAACTGGCTCCGCCTCCACCGGCTCGATGGTGGTGATGGTGGCGCCCATGTTGCCCAGGACTTGATTGATGGCATGGGCCAGGGCATGTACGACCGGGTCTTGCTGGTCGCCGGGAATGACGATGCTGGCCCCTTTATGGGCTTCCAGATCCTCGACCAGGACATTCAGCCACTCGCCATATTTTTCCGGCTCGCCGCCCTGCACCTTCAGGCCCAGCTTCATGGCCAGTGAGCGGGCGAAATGCTCCACATCCACCGCCCGCAGGGGCAGACGATGGTCGGCCAGGACGCCGGTGTTGGAGAGGGCGGCCTCCACCACATAGAGGCGATTCATCTCGACCTCATGCTCGGCTTTGTCCGCCACCCGGCGGCGCTTCATAAAATCCTTGGCGTGGCGCACGCTGGCCGGGCCCGATGAGAGGAAATCGGCATCCAGAGCCAACACGACATCCGCTTTATCGAAATGGTAAAGCGTATCCACGAACTCGCCAAAGGCCAGTTGGGCCCCG
>JALSPL010000360.1 GCA_026985975.1 Anaerolineae bacterium
ATGGGGAAACTGGGAAACTGGGGAATGGGGAAACTGGGAAACTGGGAAACGAGGAAATGAGGAAATGAGGAAATGAGGAAACTGGGAAGCTGGGAAATGGAGGGGATGATTAGCTCAGGAGGAGTTTGCCGCCCTGGAAGACGATGAAGGCCAGGAGCCAGCCCAGCGTCAGTTGAATGCCTATACTGGTCCACATCCAGCGGGCGCCCAATTCCTGGCGCTGCGCGGCCATGGTGGCGACGCAGGGGCTGTAAAGCAGTACGTAAACCATAAAAGCCAGGGCGGCCAGCGCGCCATAGCCGCTACTGCTCTGCTCGAAGCCCTGGCGGATGGCCGTCACCAGGGCGGGCGGCTCCGTTTCCTGTTCGGGCGGGAAAAGGTTGATGCCGATGATGGACGGGATGGTTTTGAGCGTGTCTACCGCCGCCCGAAACAGCCCGATGAGCGATTCCTTGCCTTGCGCCCAAAAACCGAGGTCTGCTTCGCCCGCTGGCTGTTCCTGCGGCACATGATAGACCTGGGCCAGGGTGCTGACCACCACCTCTTTGGCGATGAAACCGGAGATGAGAGCGCTGGCGTTTTCCCAGTTGCCGAAGCCCAGCGGCTCGAACATGGGGCTGATGGCGCCGGCGAGATGGGCGAAGGCGCTGTCATCCACGGGCGTGTCGGCAAAAGATCCCTGTCCGCTAACGGGAATAGCCATCAGCAGCCAGATGACGATACTGACGCCCATGATGATGGTGGCGGCGCCCTCCAAAAAGGCGCGGGTGCGTTGCCACATCTCGGTCCACACGTTGCGGATGGTGGGCATGCGGTAAGAAGGGATTTCGATGAGTAAAGCGCTGGTTTCCGCCTCCTTGAAGATGGTTTTGCGTAGCAACAGGCCCGTAACCAGCGCCATGATGATCCCCAGAACGTACATCGACAGCACGGCCACGGTGCTGTATTGAGGAAAGAAGATGGTGGCGATGAGCACATAGACCGGCAGACGGGCGCTGCAACTCATGAAGGGCACCAGCATGCCGGTGAGAATGCGATCGGTGGGGCTTTCCAGCGTGCGGGTGGCGTAGATGGCGGGGACATTGCAGCCAAATCCCAGCACCAGGGGCACGAAACTCTTGCCGTGCAGGCCCAGTTTTCGCATATAACGGTCCATCACGAACGCGGCCCGGGCCATGTAGCCGCTGTCTTCCATGATGGCCATGCCCAGGTAGAGAAACATCAGCACCGGCACGAACACCAGCACGCCGCCCACCCCCGCCAGAATGCCATCGGTGATCAAGCTGGCGAACCAGGTGTCTTGCAAATGCGCCAGCGCCAGCAGTTCTATCACCCAATGGGCGAAATTGCCGTTGACAAATGTATCGATCCATGCCACAAAGGGAGCCGCCACGTCGGTGGAGAGCTTGAACACCACCCACATGATGGCAAAGAAAATAAACAATCCCGCCACCGGATGCGTGATCACCGCATCCACCCTATCGGAAAGAGTGGGGCCTTGAGGGCGTCCCTGCACTACCTGCCGCACCAGCCGATTGAGCCAGGTGTAGCGCTCTTCGGCGATGATGGTGTCCAGGTCTTCACGATAGAACTCGTGCAGATGCGCCGCTTCATGTCGGGCCAAAGCCAGAAGCTCGTCGGCGTCGGAGATGGCGGAGATTTTTTCGATGCAGGTCTCATCCTCCTGCAATAATTTCAGCGCCAGCCAGCGACCGGGATAGCGATTTTTCAGCGATTTCTGCTGGTTGATGGCCTTGATGATGCGGTTGAGGGCGGTTTCGATGGGTTGGCTATAGCGGAACGGTGGCGTGAAATCGGCGCCGGGACGTTGCTTCGCCTCGTGGCCCTTTTGCGCCACGCTGGCGATGGCCGCCTCCAGTTGCTCCATGCCCTTGCCCGCCCGGGCAGTCATGGGGATGACGGGAATGCGTAAACGCTGGGATAGCATCTGCACATCGATCTGCAATCCCTGCGCCCGAGCCGCATCCATCATGTTCAGCGCCAGCACGACAAAGGGCGTCATTTCCAAAATCTGCAAGGCAAGATACAGGTTGCGCTCCAGATTGGTGGCGTCCACGACAACCACCACTGCGTCCGGTTGATTTTCGACGATGAAATCGCGGGCGATGACTTCTTCGGCGGAAAATGCCGAGAGGCTGTATGCGCCGGGCAGATCGATGATGTGATAGACGTCGCCGTTGCGCCGCCATACGCCTTCTTTGCGCGCCACTGTTTTACCGGGCCAGTTTCCTGTGTGCTGGCTGGATCCGGTCAGCGTATTGAAAATGGTGGTCTTGCCGGTGTTCGGATTGCCCGCCAGGGCGACAGTGAACTCAGACATCCCCATCCTCGGGCGGCGCCACCAGAATTTTTTCGGCCATGCCCTTGCCCAGGGCTAAACGCGCCCCGCGCACGGCGATGAGAATCGGTCCGCCATTGACATGCAGCACCTGAATCGAGACGCCGGGCGTGAGACCCAATTCCGCCAGACGCCGGGCCAGGCGACGTCCAGCTTCGATGCGCGCCAATTGCACCGTCTCGCCGCGCCGCACCGTGCTGAGGGGGCGCGTGCGACGGCGCGTCGCAGAGTTTGTCGTTGTTGTCGGCTGCGTTGTGATCATGTAATGTTTGCCATTGATTCCATCATCTGGACTGGATAGCATCCGGTTGAGGTTGCGGCGCTTCCTGGGGGATGACATCGATGGTTTGGGCGATGTCGAAGCTGATGCTCACGCGTCGCCCCGCCACTTCCAGCAGCATGGCTTGATCTCGCGCCGCAGCAAGCAGTGTGATTTCTGTCCCGGGCGTGATGCGCTGCATCTTCAGGAAGGTTTCCAGGGCCTCATCTGCTACGATTTTCACGACGCGAGCCCGTTGGCCCACGCCCAGCATGGACAGCGGACGCATGATCTGGCGAGTGTTACTGTTCTGACCCGGAGGAATGGGCTGTTGCTGGGGGCTGAGCGCAGGGTGCCCCAGAAAAGCCGCCAGTTTTTCAGCCAGCGTCCCGGGCGTGACGTGCTCGAATCGACAAGCGATTTCTTCGGCGACTTTGGGGTCAAGCCCCAACTTTTCCGCAAGAAAAACTTCCCACAAGCGGCGTTTTCGCAGAACGCGTAGCGCAATGGCCTCGCCTTGCGGGGTGAGGGTGACGCCTTTATAAGGTTGATACGCCACCAATCCCTTGGTCTCCAGCTTGCGACACATCTGATTGGCCGAAATGGGAGATACGTCGAGCGTCTCCGCCAATCGGGAGATAGGGACAGGGTTGTCGTTCCGGGCGAGCAAGGCGATACGGAGCAAATACATCTCCGCCGCTTCGGACATAGGGTCGTGCATATTATGGCTTGCCATAAGATTTTACATTCATCATCGAGGTTGGATTAGTTTACACGAAAGGTTTTGTGTTAGTCAAATTCCAATTGCAGGCTGATTTGCCCTTGACGGGGACGTGTGTGACTTTTTCGAGGTGGTTAGTCTCCTTGTATCTTTAGCTCCGGCATAAGATGTTGCTGGAGATGAAGATTTTTGACTGGCCGTTGTCTGATATTAACGCTGGATATTTTGGCAAGTGGCTTGTTTTTGCCAGCCGTCATATCTTTGATGACGCAGCCATTCCGATTTTACCTGGAGATGACTTATAATTATCTGTGCTCATTATTGTTTTCAACTCTTTTCAGGATTGAATGTCATCAATCTGCGATGAGGCCTTCTTCGGGCATCGCATTATGACCCCTTCGTTAATGTCGGAGGGAGGTAGGTCATTTCTTTATGATGGTAGAAGGTTTATTCGTTCTTGGCATTCTCGTCGTCGCCCTGATGGCTTTTGCTACAGAGCGCATACGGATAGATTTGGTGGCGTTGGGGATCATGGTCTTGTTGATGGTGTTCGGGATTGTGACGCCCCGAGAGGGGGTGTCTGGTTTTTCCAATCCCGCCACCGTGACGATTGCGGCGATGTTTGTGCTCAGCGCCGGGTTGCAGCGCACCGATGTACCGGGACTGGTGGGAAATTCTATCGTCCGGCTGGCGAACAAGAGCGAAACGCGGATCATCTTTCTGCTCATGCTGACGACCAGCATCCTCAGCGCATTCATTCTCAACACGGCGGTGGTGGCCGTTTTCATTCCCATCGTTTTGCGTATTGCCAAGACGATGGATATTCCCCCTTCACGCTTGTTGATGCCCACCTCTTTTGGCGCGATTCTGGGGGGCACGCTGACGCTCATCGGCACTTCCACCAATCTCTTGATCAGCAGTATCGCTGTGCAGGCCGGGCTGCCTGCCTTCAAGTTCTTCGATTTCGCTCCTTTTGGGCTGATTACCCTGGTGGCTGGCGTTCTTTACATGCTTTTCATCGGGCGCAGATTATTGCCGAAACGCCCTGTCGAGTCGGATCTGCTGGGGAAATATGCAGTGCGAGAGTATCTGAGCGAAATTGTAGTGCCGCCCGACTCACCGCTGGTGGGTGAAAATTTGGGCGACTTGGATCTGGCGCGGCGTTACGATATTACGATTCTGGACATCCTGCGGGACGGGCGTACGATTTTGCTTCCGGGCAGGTCGCGCCACATCCGGGCCAACGATGTCATTTTGGTCAGGGGATCGTTGGAGCAGTTGCTGGCTATCGAGAAATCTGACGGGCTGGAGATTGCGCCGCTTAGCAAGGTGAGGGAGCGGGTTCTTTCGCAGGAGGGAGAGGTGGGCATGGCCGAGCTGGTGGTGGCGCCGGCTTCATCCATTTTGGGTTTTACCATCAAAGAGCTCGATTTTCGACATCGGTACGGCGTGGAGGCCATCGGAATGTTGCGCCGGGGCATGTCTCTGATCGGTAAGTTCACTCATGAATCGATTATGCCCGGCGACATGCTGCTGGTCATTGGTGACAAGCGCAACCTGGTGAAATTGCAGAATGATCCTGATTTTTTGCTGCTGGTGGATGTGCCCATGCCCGTTACGCGTTCGCCCAAGGCGATCTGGGCTGTGGGTATTATGGCCGCCGTCGTTGTTGCGGCCATTTTGGGCGCGCCTATTGTGGTCAGTGCGTTGGCTGGAGCGTTGTTGATGGTGGCGATGGGCATTCTTTCATTGGATGAAGCTTATGCTTCGTT
The DNA here is from genome assembly GCA_026985975.1 of Anaerolineae bacterium. Lineage (GTDB taxonomy): Bacteria > Chloroflexota > Anaerolineae > J102 > J102 > M2005. The sequence continues at coordinate 5,112 of JALSPL010000360.1, forward strand.
GGACAAGCGGGTGTTGGTGCTGCTGGCGGGCATCCTGTCATTGGAGGCGGCCATGGTCAATTCGGGCCTGGCGCAGTGGTTGGGCGATGTGCTGCTGAGCGTACTGGGAACTGCGCAGCCCTGGATATTGGTGGGGGCATTTTATCTGATGTCCATGTTGTTGACCGAGGCCATGTCCAATCAGGCGACTGCTGTGGTGCTGGCGCCTTTGGCTATCTCCACCGCCCTTACGATGAACGCAAGCCCTATTCCGCTGCTGATGGCCACTACTTTTGCAGCCTCCGCCAGTTTTATGACGCCAGTGGGGTATCAGACCAATACCATGATTTATAATACAGGTCGATATCGTTTTATGGATTTTTTCAAGGTCGGCTTGCCCCTCAATATCCTGCTGCTGATTCTCTCCATGTTGTTCATTCCTCTTATCTGGCCGCTGTATTGACGCCTGTCGCCCGGACGCGCTTCTTGCCTGAGATGAGTTGCGCTTTCGTTGTGCGGCTCACAGTGAAGCGGCCGCAGCGTTTGTTTGGGGTGAAGCCCCAATTTTCCGAAATACTTCCTTCCTTCTCTGGCGATGCGCCACGCTTCAGATGCGCATCTGAAGATCCACACATTCTTGTTCCCGGAGCGTTTCTCTCATGACTGCATTCCCTGATTTCGATCTCACCGGCAAAGTTGCGATTATCACCGGCGGCACTCGCGGCATTGGTCTGGCTATCGCCGATGCGTTTCTCGCCGCCGGGGCGCGGGTGGCGATTGCCAGTCGCAAGCAGAAAAATGTCGATGCCGCCGTGGCCAGATTAAGCCAGACGGGCGGGGATGTGCTGGGCGTCGTGGCGCATACAGGCGATCAGCAGGAGGTCGAGACGCTGGCGACCCGCACCGCCGACGTTTTCGGCGGCGTGGATATTCTGGTGAACAATGCCGCGACCAATCCGCATTTCGGCCCGCTGCTCACCGCCGAGGAAAGTCACTGGGATAAAATTCTGGATGTGAATGTGAAAGGCTATTTCCGTATGATCAAGGCCTGCGTCCCCCTCATGCAGGAACGAGGCGGCGGCAAAATTATCAACATGGCTTCGATTGCCGGGCGTATGCCTCTGCCCGGAATGGGCGTCTATTCGGTGAGCAAGGCGGCGGTGATTATGCTCACCGAAGCCCTGGCGGTGGAGTTGGCTGCGATGAATATCCAGGTGAACGCCATCGCGCCGGGCCTGGTGAAGACAAAATTCAGCGCCGCTCTGTGGCAAAATCCGCAGATATATCAGGCGGTCACCAAAACGATTCCTCAGCATCGCATGGCCGAGCCTGAGGAGATCGCGGGCATCGCACTCTATCTCGCCTCCGCCGCATCGGCTTTCACCACCGGCGCCACCATCCTCGTGGATGGCGGGCAGGTGGTGGGAGGCGCCCATATCGGCGGATGAGTGCGAGTTTGCCGTCTCATTCAGACGCGTTGTAATGGCTGATTAGACTCAAATCGGGCGATTGGCCTATAATTAAACGTGGTGCGGTTCAACAGTATAGTCATGTCGAGGGATGATTGCCCGCGTTGGTTGTTCGTCCTTTTGGCCGGATTGGAGAAGAGTCTGTGTGATGGCGCACTGAGAACCGCCAATAGCCTATTTTTTCGTCATTGCTGACGAGGAGGATGTCTTTTGAGCACGACAATCATGCAACCTTGGATGCGTCGTTGGTCTCGCAGGTTCACTCACCTGGTGGATAAGTATCAGCCGTCCGAGACGACAATTTTATTGATTCTTTCCATCATTATCGGAGTCGTGACAGGCTTTGCCGCTGTCTTATTCATTGATCTGATTGACTGGATTACGAACTTTTCTTTCGGAACCATCCCCGAAGCCGTCGCCAGTCTGGGCCGGTGGTGGATCATCATCATTCCGGTCGTGGGCAGCTTGATCAGCGGCCCCATCATCGCCTTTTTCGCCAGCGAGGCCAAGGGGCATGGCGTGCCCGAAGTGATGCAGGCCATGGTGCTGGAAGGCGGCCGCATTCGTCCGCGAGTGGCCGTGGCCAAGATTGCCGCCTCTTCGGTTTGTATCGGCACGGGCGGCTCCGCCGGACGCGAGGGGCCGATTGTGCAGGTGGGCTCCACCTTTGGCTCCACTCTGGGCCAGCTTTTCCGTATGTCAGATCGGCGCATCCGCAACCTGGTGGCCTGCGGCGCGGCCGCGGGCATTGCCGCCACCTTCAACGCACCCGTGGCCGGGGTGGCTTTCGCCATCGAGGTGCTGGCCGGGGATCTGGCCATCAGCGTGGTTAGCAATGTGGTGATAGCCGCGGTGACCGCGGCTGTGGTCAGTCAGGCGTTCCTCGGTTCCGAGCCGGCTTTTCATATCCCCACCTACGCCATGAAAAACCCGGTGGAGATCCTTTTTTATGTGGTTTTGGGGTTGTTATCCGGCGTCATGGGCGTTGCGTTCATCAAGACGTTGTATGGCATGGAGGATGTATTCGATAACTGGAAGAGGATGCCCATGTGGGTGCGGCCCGCCATTGGCGCCCTGTTGTTGGGCGTCGTGGGCTTTGTTTATCCTCCCATGCTGGCCAAATTGGGCATCGATCCCGTCCTGGCCCATGTGGGACTGCCTGTCATCCGCAATATCCCCCACATCTTTGGCGCCGGATTCGACACCATCGAAGCGGCATTGACCGGGCCCTTGCCCTGGATATTCCTCATTTCTCTCCTCTTCCTCAAGCTGTTGGCGACGGCTCTGACGCTGGGTTCGGGCAACTCGGGCGGCGTTTTCGCTCCTGCACTTTTCATGGGGGCCATGCTGGGCGGCTTCTTCGGTCTGGCGGTTGATATGGCATTTCCTCAGTTCGCAATCAATCCCGGCGCTTATGCCTTGGCGGGCATGGCCGCGGTGTTTGTGGGGGCGGCCCGGGCGCCGCTCACCGCTATCCTCATCGCCTTTGAGATGAGCAATGATTACAAAGTGATTTTGCCATTGATGGCGGCCACGATCATCGCCCTGGTGGTCGCCCATCGCATTCATCCCGAATCCATTTACACCCTCAAACTGGCCCGCCGCGGCCTGCGTCTGCGTTTCGGGAAAGATGTGGATGTGTTGGATGGCGTCATGGTTAGCGAGGTGATGACAAAAAATCCGCCCACTATAACAGAAAACGCGACCATGAAAGAGCTGGAAGCTTACTTCATGCACACCCATCATCATGGCGTGATGGTGGTGAATGACAAAGGAGAGCTGTCAGGCGTGATCACGCTGCAAGACCTGGACCGCTGTTTGAGCAACCGCGAAGATTGCAGGGATCTGAAAGTGAAAGATGTGATGGTGACATCGATGCTGGTGGCTTATCCCGATGAATCCATCGGCGACGCATTGCACCGCATGGCCGCCCGAGATGTAGGGCGCATGCCCGTGGTGGAGCGCAATGATCCCCAAAAGTTGCTGGGTGCGGTGCGACGCAATGACATCGCTCGCGCCTATCAGCGTGGCATTTTGCGGCGAGACGCCCTCTCCGAGCGCGCCAATCTGTTGCGGGCCAGTCGCAGCGGCGGCACCGAGTTCCTCGAACTGCGGGTGGAGCCGGGCTCCTCGGCGGCCGGCAAGCAGGTGAAAGACCTGACGCTGCCCGAGGGCGTGCTGCTCACCACCCGTTTTCATGAAAACGAGCATCATCTGCTTCATGGCAATGATGTGTTGTCGCCGGGCGATGTGGTGCTGGCGTTGGTCGAGCCGGGCTATGTGGATGCGGTGAAAGCATTGTTCAGAAAGAAGAAGATCTCGGTCAGTCCCCAAAGCGGGCCATTCGAATGACGTTCAGGGGGCGCAGCCAATGGTTGCGCCCCTTTTTGATAGTATCTTGACAGTGAAATTCTTGTACGCAGAACAAAAAGTTACACAGAGAGCCACAGAGGAAAATCAAGAGCTTCACAGAGGATTTTTTAGAGATTTCTCTGTGGTGCTCTGGCAATCTCTGTGAAACTCTGTGTTCCTGTTTGGCTCTGGCTCGGCCAGGTTAGGAGATATGGCTGATGTTCACCTCTTTGCGCAAAATCCCCCGAAATATCTGGGCGCTCTCGTTGACCAGCTTTTTCCGGGATGTCGCCAGCGAGATGTTGGTGCATCTGCTGCCGTTATTTCTGGCCAACGCGCTGGGCGTGCGCACGGCGCTCATCGGGCTCATCGAGGGCGTGGCCGAAACCACCGCCAGTCTGATGAAGATCTATTCCGGCTGGCTTTCGGATAAACTGGGGCGGCGCAAGGAACTGACGGTGGCGGGATATGGTCTGGCTGCGCTGGCGACGCCCCTGCTGCTCGTCGCCCGAAGCTGGCCCGTGGTCCTGATTTATCGATTTGTGGATCGGCTGGGAAAAGGCGTGCGCACCGCACCGCGCGACGCCCTCATCGCCGATTCCATCCCGCCCGAGCATCACGGCATCGCCTTTGGGCTGCATCGCGCCGCCGACACGGGCGGCGCGTTTATCGGACTGCTGCTGGCCATGGGCCTGGTGTGGCGTTTGCAATTGGGGCAGTGGCGGCTCACTGCCGAAACTTTCCGCGCTATCGTCTGGTGGGCGCTGATTCCAGCTACGCTGGCGGTGGCGGTTGTAGCCCTGGGCGTGAAAGAAGCGGTGACGCCGCAAGCCAAAGAATCGACGCCTCCTCGCTTCACGGTCTCGGGGTTAG
>JALSPL010000361.1 GCA_026985975.1 Anaerolineae bacterium
GTCTGGCGAAAATTATTTTGGCCGCTTTTCAAGTCATTTTTTGACACAAATTAAGCGAATTTATCGAATTTTTCTCTTCTTTTTTCGTATAATTCGTGTCAATTCGCGTCAAAATCAAAAACGCCAGAGTCCAGTATGGTCGATCGAATCAGTTGGGTGAGTCGGAACCAGACTTGCATGAGATCGGGCGTTTTTTGGTTAAGGTCTTGTTGAGACTGCTATAATCTTCCCATGACGCATGATTCCGCCATCTTTGACCTGCCGTTGAGCTGGGCCCGAACGGAGATATCCGCTCCTCGCCTGCGCACGCTGCGACTGCCGCTTTCGCATCTCACCTGGGCGCCCTGTGCGGATATTCCTCTGGATTGGTCATTCCAGCAGGTGTTCGAGGAGCGTCTGCTGGCTTTGCCCGGCGGTTTTATCTTGCAGGGCTGCAATGAGTCTCTGGCCCGCTACGTTTTGACCCGGGGCGGGCAGGTTGCCCAGGTGAGCGTCGAGGCCCTGCTGGCGTTGGACGCTCCGGTCAAGCCTTCGCTGCAAGAGCTGGCCCGCCGCGGGCGACGTTGGGGCCGGGTGACGGCTCTGAAGCCGGACGAAACCAACCGGGCGAAGATGACGGCGCTGTGGGAAGCCACCGTGCATGGCGCCAAACCCCGATTGCAATGCGCCTTTCGCACTGATTTTGACGCCAGCGTGCGGGGTTTCGCCCTGGTGGGACCAGAGGGCGACTGGCTGGGAGCCATGACCATCTCATTGATGAAGCCGGATTATTGGCATACCGAGTTGCTGTTGCGGCGGCAGAATGCGCCCGTGGGCGTCATGGAGGCGTTGATCCTGGGGGTGCAAGCCCGCCTGCGGGCCGATGGCGGGAGCTGGCTCAGCCTGGGCACGGCGCCCTTTATCACCGTAGAGGACCCGCTGAATGCCGAACGGTGTCATCTCCCCTGGAAACCAGCATGTCGGGGCAAATTCATCGCCCGTCTGGGGCGGCTGTTGCGCTTTGGATACGATTATCGGGGTCTATATCGCTTCAAACAGAAATTTGCACCGGCATGGCGGCCATTGTATCTGTGCGGTTGGCCTCATTTGCCCTGGCGCATCCTGCCAGACCTCTCCTGGACTTCACGGCATCTGCATCTCATCGGTTTCGCCGCCCTGCAACGCGTGGGATATCGATCATGATGGGCGTCGGGGGGCCGCCGACTTCCCCCGAGGCCTTTGCTATCTAACGTCAGTTCGGGGTTGGCGGGTCTGAGTGAGCACTTTTTGCTTCGACAGGGTATGCCTTGTTGCCGAAATCAGACCAAGATGGACGAAGATAGACCAAAATGGATGATGGGAAATCGTCCACCTTCGTCCTATCGTCCATTTTCGTCGTTTTCCCATGACGTGATCGCGCGAATAGCATGTTCTTAACCAAAATAACTCCGAATTCACGTTATCTACATCCGTTCGCGCAAAATCGTTTCCAGGGTGGGCTGGCCGATGGGTTGCAGCTCATAGCGTACGCGCTGGCTGGGGCGCTTGATGTCAATGATCCGGGCCAGATCGATGGGGGCGCCCACGATGACCAGATCGCAGGGAACCTGGTTGATGGTGGCTTGCAGATCCCGCAACTGGGCTTCGCCATAGCCCATCGTCGGCAAAACCGGTCCTGTTTCTGGATATTTGGCGTAGGTGGTTGCGATGGAATCCACCGCCCACGGGCGAGGATCGATGATCTCGGCCGCGCCGAAGCGCCGGGCGGCGATGACGCCGGCGCCATAGGCCATGCCCCCGTGGGTCAGCGTGGGACCATCCTCCACCACCAGCACCCGCTTGCCGCGAATGGCGGCGGGATCATCCACGAAGATGGGGGAGGCCGCGTCCACCACCACGGCTTCGGGATTGAGGGCGACGATATTGCGGCGTACTGTCTGCACAGCCTCGAAGTCAGCGGTGTCGATCTTGTTGATGACGATGACATCGGCCATGCGCACATTGGCCTCACCGGGCCAATAACGCATCTCGTGACCGGGACGATGAGGATCCACCACCGTGATCTGCAAGTCGGGCCGGAAGAAGGAAAGATCATTGTTGCCGCCATCCCACAGAATAACGTCCGCTTCGGCCTCGGCCTGGCGCAGGATGGCCTCGTAGTCCACGCCCGCATACACCACCAGGCCCCGATCCAGATGGGGTTCGTATTCCTCGCGCTCCTCGATGGTGCAGTCATGTTTGTCCAGATCCTCGTAGGCGGCGAAACGCTGCACCGCTTGCTTCGCAAGATCGCCATAGGGCATGGGATGACGCACCACAACCACCTTCCTGCCCATAGCCCGCAGGATGTCGGTGACATGGCGGGTGGTCTGACTCTTGCCGCAGCCGGTGCGGGCCGCAGTCACCGCCACCACAGGCTTGCTGCTTTCCAGCATGACGCTCTTGGATCCCAACAGCCAGAAATCAGCGCCCGAAGCCGCGGCCCGCGAGGCCAGGTGCATGACGGTCTCGTGGGAGACGTCGCTGTAGGCGAACACCGCCACATCGATGGCCCGCTCGCGAATGATCTGCTCCAGTTCATCCTCGGGCAGGATGGGAATGCCGTCGGGATACAGATCGCCCGCCAGCACGGGCGGATACAGACGCCCCTCGATATTCGGAATTTGCGTTGCGGTGAAAGCCGCGACTTCATACGCCGGATTATCCCGGAAGAAAAGATTAAAGTTGTGAAAATCGCGACCGGCCGCACCCAAAATAACCACACGTTTTTTGTCCTTCATCGTTGAAGAACCTCCTTGCTATTGCATTGAACGAAGATGGCGCGGGAGTGGGCGAACTGGTCGGGGCGGACCTCCCGCGAATCCTTCTCCGACTACTTATTTTTGGTTGTTGGCTTTGGCGTATCCACCGCAGAGCGTTCGCGATATACCAGATGCGCCAATAAAATGCCAAAAATATAGAGCAAAAACAATGGAACCATGACAATGGTCATGTTGAACGGATCGGGCGTCGGGGTGATGACTGCCGCCAGGACCGCGATGATGACGATGGCATAGCGCCAGAAACGTCGCAGTTGCTGCGGCGAAACAATGCCCAATCGGGCCAGAATGGCGATAAAAAGCGGCAATTCAAAACCAATGCCCAGCCACAGCAAAAAGCTGAGCACGAAATTCATATAAAAACTCGCCCCATACTCCGCTTTGATGAGATCGGCCAGAAAAGATTGCAGATAACGCAAGGTGAAAGGCAGCACCACAAAAATGCCGAACGCCACGCCCAGAGAGAATAAACCCGCCGCCATGGGCAGCGCAATGTAGAGCCCTCGTTTTTCGCTTTTGGTCAGCCCTGGCACCACAAAGGCGAATATCTGATACAGCACGAAGGGGCTGGCGATGACCACGCCCATGATCAATGCCGCCTTGAGATAAAGAAAGATGGGCTCGGCCGGACTCAGAAGCTGAAGCTGGCTCTCTCCTTGCAGAAAAGCAATCAGCAATTCCAGAAACCGTTTGGCAAAGATGAGGCCAACAATCACCCCGATCACCACGGCGGCGGTGGCCTTGAGCAGCCGGTCCCGCAGCTCCAGAAGATGCGCCATCAGGGGCAGGGCGTCCTCCTGATTCGGGGGCGGAGCTTCCGGATCGGGCGCGCGAGATGCAGGCGCAGCGGTCGATTCGGTTGGAGCCGGATGAGAGGTGAGTTTCGGCGCGCTTTGTTCAGCTTCAGCGGTCATGAATCATCTGCCGGGGAATCGGGTTGCGGATGGCTGTCGGTTTGACGAGCCCGAGCAATCATCTTCACAGGATTCGTCGCCCTGGGGGGCGGCGTCTGAAAAACTGCGGTGGGCTTCACCAACGTCGGCCTCGTCGCGTCCGCGCTGCCCGGCGATTTCGTCGCGGCGGCCCGCACAGTCGGCGGAGATGAGGTTGACGCCCTGGAACTCGCCTTGACATCCAGATCCATCGCGATCTTCGTCACCTGTTTGACAGGATTGATGTCATTGGCCAGTTGTTGCAGCTCCTGGATGGGTTGCTGCAATTCCTGAAAGGACTGCAATTCATCGCCGAACTGGCTGGTGAACTCATTGACCACCCCGCGAGCCTGCCGCACGATGCGCCCGAAATCGCGCATGATCTTGGGCAGACGCTCGGGGCCCACAACCACCAGCACCAGCAAGACAATGAAGAAGAGTTCTCCCAGGCCGATATTAAACATGCTCTGTCAGCTCCGGGAAGAAAGAGAGGGCTGAGTCATCCCCAGCAAAGCCTGCATGGCGTCCTGATTGCGCGTGGCCGCGCCCAGCACGCCGTTGATGAAACGAGGGCTGGTGTCAGCGCCGTATTCTTTGGCCAATTCCACCGCTTCGTTGATGATGACCTTGACAGGGGTGTCGGAAAAATTCATCTCCCACAGGGCCATGCGCAGGATGTTGCGATCGATCACGGCGATCTGCGAAACCGGCCACTCAGGGGCAAAATGACCGATCACTTCGTCCAGACGCTCCCGATAATTCATCACGCCCTCGATGATTTGCTGCACAAACCGGGCTGGCGCCGCGGGGAGAGGCGGATCCTGCGTTTGCAGGCGATTGCCCAGCGCGTGGCCCGGGGGATGATCTGCGATATCAATTTCATAAAGTATCTGAAGTGCTGTTTGCCTCGCATGATGACGTTGTGGCTGCATGGTTATTCCTGTACGATTTCGGAGAATGTCACATCGCCAATAGCGACATCGACTCGGGCGACTTTCATGCCCAGGATGTGTTCGACATTACGGGCGATATCGCGCTGCAAAACCTCCGCCAGCGCCAGCATATTGACGTCCGGAGCAGCCTCGACGTTCAGCGCCACAAAGACGGTGTTATCGCTGACGATGGCTTCCACGCCCGAGCCAACGGCCCGTCGCCCTTCAGCATCCCGGATATGCGGCGGACGCGCCCCCAATGCCCGCACGCCTTTCGTATCGAGCGCCGTCTGCTCGACGATGGTGGTCAGCACCTGGGGGGCAATGGTGATCTTGCCGGAAATCGATTGTTTCATAGTAACCAAAGTATACCCATCTCCGCCCTAAAGCGCCAAACCGCCATCCACCGCGATGACCTGACCGGTGACAAAGCCAGCCTCATCCGAAGCCAGATACACCGCCAGCGCCGCCACATCCTGGGGTCGCCCCAGTCGCCGCATCGAGGTGCGTTCGATAATGTTTTCTTTTACCAATTCATCATCCAACAGATAGTTGGTGAGATCGGTGGGAATGAAGCCGGGGGCGATGACATTGACGGTGACATTACGCGGGCCCAGTTCTTTGGACAGGCTTTTGGCCAGGCCGATCATGCCCGCCTTGGATGCAGCGTAATTGCTCTGTCCGGCGTTGCCGGTCACGCCCGCCACACTGGAGATATTGATGATCCGCCCCCAGCGTTGACGCATCATCAACCGGATCGCTGCTTTAGAGCAATTCCAGGCGCTTTTGAGATTGGTGCGAATGACGACATCCCAGTCCTCCTCATTCATCAGGGCGATGATGTTGTCGCGGGTGGTTCCGGCGTTGTTCACCAGAATGTCCAGCCGCCCGAACGCCTTTTTGATGGCCTTGACCATATCGCCCGCCTGTTTGAAATCGCTGACATCGGCCTGCATGGCCACCGCCTGGCCGCCCGCAGCCTCGATATCGGCCACGACTTGTTCTGCAGCCTGCTGGCTGCTGTGGTAGTTGACGATGACGGTGGCGCCGGCCGCGGCCAGTTGCCGGGCGATCTCCGCGCCGATGCCACGCGAGGCGCCGGTGACGAGAGCGATTTTATTACTGAGGTCGAACATGGAGAATCTCCTGTGAGGATAAAAAGGGACAGGTGGAAAATGCACTTGCCTGCCGATAGGGTGAGAATGGTTTCGTTTATCAAACAGATTGCGCATCCGCATGGATGCTTCTACTATGAGCCGGACGCGTCATCCGGCGGATTCAGGACCAGCAAGCATGGGAGTCTGTCAGCGCCTGCTTGGCAGCGCCCAGCGTCATTCATGTCTGAGTCATCGGGCGCTGCCCGGCCGCAAGGCGATTCATCGCTCCGCTGCGGCTCATGGCCCCCGACTTCCTGATTTCCTGGTCTCCTGGTCTACATTCTTCTATGCACGAAGCAGTCGCCATGAGCGTTTGCATGCCAATAAGAATGAAAATCTGAAACGCAGACACTGCTGATACTCGCAGATTAGCGCAGATTATTGGGTCCGCTGAAAAAAGATTATTTTCCCACGGAGACAATCATGGCAGTTCACAGAGAAAAGACCTCCGAACCGCCACCTTTTTCTTCCTCCGCGCCCTCTGCGCCTCCGTGGTGAGGCTTTTTTCAGGCGACTCATTATTCTGATTTTATCTTTTTGATCTGCGCAGATCAGACTTTTCTGCGTCATCTGCGTTCTATTTACGAAGCAAGTTTGTCACAGCCAATACGTCATCCCACGCCACCACCGCGGGCATGCGACGAAAGCGACGATCGATACGTTTCATCAGGCCCGCCAGCACCTTGCCCGGCCCGAACTCGATGAAAGTCTCATGCCCTTCGCCGATGAGACGCTGCATGGACTTCGTCCATTGCACCGGATTTTGCAACTGTCCCACCAACTCCTGGCGGATGGCGTCCGCATCGGTGAGGGGTCGGGCGGAGATATTGGCGATGACAGGGAACTGGGGAGGCCGGATATCGGCCTGAGCGACGGCCGCGGCGAAGTCCTCCTGCACCGCCCCCATTAGCGGGCTGTGGGCGGCGATGGAGACGGCCAGACGCACCACCTTGCGAGCCCGGGCCTCGGCGGCCAGCGCCATGGCCCGAGTCAGGGCTTTCTCATCGCCCGAGATCACCACCTGGCCCGGGCAGTTGTCGTTGGCGATGACCACCGGACCGCCGCTTTCGGCGCTGGCTTGCTGGCAGATTTCGGCGATCTTGTCTGTATCCAGGGCGATGATAGCGGCCATGCCGCCGGGTGCGATCTCCCCGGCCAGCTTCATCAGGCGGCCGCGTTCCCGCACCAGCCGCAGTCCATCCTCGAAGCTGAGCGCGCCCGCTGCCACCAGGGCGGTGTATTCGCCCAGGCTGTGCCCGGCCGCGGCAGCGGCGGCGATAGGCGCGCCCAATTGCTCCTCCACCGCGCGCAAGGCGGCGACGCCGGCCACAAGCAGCGCTGGCTGCACGTTGATGGTGTCGGTGAGCGTATCTTCCGGGCCTTCGAAGCAAAGCCGGGAGAGAGAAAAGCCCAGAATGTCATCGGCTTGCCGAAAGATGCTTGCGGCCGCGGGCGAATGAGCGGCGATGTCCGCGCCCATTCCTACTTCCTGCGAGCCCTGTCCGGGAAAGAGGAGAACTGGGTTGGTCATTGAACGAGACTCCGTTTGCGAGAGATTGCAGGTTTGAAGAAAGCATCTGGCGAGCAGTCACGCTTCACCAGCTTCATACAAAGGACTTCCCATGAAAATCAGGGAACGACGATGACGCTGACGCCGCAGATTATCTCAGATCATCTCAGATCATCCTTGATTTTATCTTTTTGATCTGCGCAGATCAGACTTTTCTGCGCCATCTGCGTTCTATTTACGAAGCAGTAAACAGTTGAAAGCGCCGCGAGTCGCGCTATCGAGGGCGGATCAGGACAGAACGCTGCCCGCGCCCGGATCCCAACCGATGCTGGGGGTTCCCAGCAGGCCGCGAATGCGATGCAGGATGTTGAAAGCCACATCCTCTTTGCTCATCAGGGGCAGCCGATCCACCGCGCCGTCGCGAGTGATGATGAGCACGCGGTTGGTGTCCACGCCAAAACCGGCGTCCGTGGCCGTGACGTCGTTGGCCACAATCATATCCAGATTCTTTTTGGCCATCTTGGCCCGGGCGTTGGCGATGAGATCGTTGGTCTCGGCGGCGAAGCCCGCCACCAGCCGGGGCATGCCCAGCTCCTGGCGCTTTTCGCCCACCGCCCGGAGCACATCGGGCGTGCGTTCCAGGCGGATTTCTTCGCCCACGCCCTTTTTGAGCTTGCGCTCGTGGGTGGTGACGGGTCGGAAATCGGCGATGGCCGCGGCGGAGATGAGCACATCGGTCTCGGGCAGCAAAGACATGACCGCGTTGAGCATATCCTCGGCCCGCTCCGCCGGGATCAGCGCCACGCCCATGGGCGGCGGCACGGTCATGGCCCCGTACACCAGATTCACTTCTGCGCCCAGGTCCCGGGCCATCTCGGCCAGGGCCACGCCCATTTTGCCGCTGGCCCGATTGCCCATGAACCGCACCGGGTCCACCCATTCGCGAGTGCCGCCCGCGGTGATGGTGATGCGCAGACCCGACAGCGGCCCGGTTTTGCCCAGGATGAGACGGGCGTGTTCGACGATGACCTCGGGCTCGGACATGCGGCCCACCCCCGTGGCGCCCGAGGCCAGCCGCCCCGCTTCGGGACCGACGATGGCCGCGCCCCACGCCTTCAGTTTGGCCAGATTGGCCTGGGTGGCGGGATGATCCCACATGTTGGTCTCCATGGCCGGAGCCAGCAGCATGGGGACGCGGGCGCTCAGCGCCGTGGCCGTGATGGGATCGTCGGCCATGCCCTGGGCCAATCGGGCCAGCGTGTGCGCGGTCAGCGGGGCGATGATGAACAGATCGGCTTCGTGGGCCAGGGCCACATGCCCGATCTTCTCCCCACCGTAAAGCTGCCACAGATCGGTGATGGGCGCATGACCGCTGATGGCCCCAAAAGTCAGAGGAGAGACGAATTTCTGGGCGGCCTCGGTCATCAGCACCCGCACATCGGCCTGCGCCTTGACCAGCCGCGAGACGATCTCCACCGATTTATACGCGGCAATGCCGCCGGTGACGCCGACGAGGATGCGTTTTTCTGCGAGAATGTTCATGGGATAAGAGGGGGCGGTCAGATGATGAACCGCGACGAGAGGGGCGCTGCGTCTTGATGCGTCAAATTGCGACGTTCTGATTGCGCTCATACACCCATCTGAGCCCGCGCAGGGTCAGATGGGGGTCATAGTCGTCGATGACGTCGGTGTGGGGGGCGATGACGCCCGCCAGCCCCCCGGTGGCGATCACCGGCGGCTGATGCGGGGCCAGTTCGGCCTTGATACGGGCCAACATGCCCTCGATGAGACTGACATAGCCCAGCAGGATGCCCGACTGCATGGCGCTGATGGTGTCATCGCCGATGGGGGCGGGCGGCGCGGTCAGATCCACCCGCGGCAGCAGAGCGGTGCGGCTCACCAGGGCGTCGGCCGAGGTGCGAAAGCCGGGGGCGATGGCGCCGCCGATGAAAGCGCCGTCAGCGCCCACCACATCGAACTTGGTGGCGGTGCCCAAGTCCAGGGTGATGACCGGAAAGCCGAAGCGTTGACGGGCGGCGATGGCGTTGAGCAGTCGGTCTGCGCCCACCCGGGCGGGCTCTTTCACCCGCACAGCCATGCCCAGATCCAGGCCAGCGTGCATGATCAGGGGGTCGACGTCCAGCCAGCCGCGGCTCATGCGGGCCAGAGCCGCTGTCAGAGGCGGGGCCACCGAGCCAATGATGACGCCTTGCAAGCTGCCGGACAAAATGACGCCCGCGTGGCGGGCCGCCGCCTCCAGGAAGACGCCCAGCTCATCAGCGGTCGCGTCCGCACGCGCAGCCATGCGCCAGTGATGCAGCAGGGTCTCATCCTGAAACAGGCCGAAAACGGTATTGGTGTTGCCAACGTCAATGGTGAGGAGCATGGGGAAGGGGCTGCACTGGGCGCTGCTTGGAGTCGGTAGTCTGGTAGCCGTTCGCTTCGGCGTCATCG
>JALSPL010000362.1 GCA_026985975.1 Anaerolineae bacterium
TTTCCCGTCAACATGCGGTAAAACGCCACTCCCAGCGAGTAGATGTCGGCGGAAGCTTTTTCTGTGATGTTTTCCGGAGGTTCGCCCTGGAGCATTCGCACCCTCTCGGGCGGTAAATACACCAACGCGCCCGCCTCGACTTCAGCGCGTAGCTGGCTTTTTTGGGATGCGCCGAAGTCGAGCAAAACAACCTCTGGGCGCCGTAATTGCTCTATTGGCATCCGGAACATCATGTTGCTGAGCTTGACATCCAGATGGGCGTAACCTTTGCTGTGGAGATAATCGAGGACGCTGGTCACTTGATAGAGGATTTCAACAGCGAGTTTGAGATCCAGCGCGCCGTTCTCCCGCACCATCTCTTCCACCGATCCTCCGCCAAAGTACTCCATGACAAAATACCAGGGATGCCCCTCCAGATTCATCGCTCGGGCGGTAAAAGCAAGCCCGCCGCCATCCATGGGAATGGGAAAAATGCGAACAATGTTCGGATGGTGCAACTGCCGCAATGTTTCAACTTCGTTATGCAGCGCCCTGGTGTAGGTTTCGCGCAATCGACTGGCGGCCTTGTCGGTTTTGGCATCGACTTTGACGCGTACCAGTTTTAGCGCCACGCGCTCTTTTTCCTCGCCATTTTCAATGCGCCTGGCGATACAAACCCGGGCGAATCCGCCGCTTTCCTCTGGCAGGACAATCTCTATTCGAAAATGGCCAATGGTGACTCCAGGCCGCAATTCATCCATGGCGACTGCTCCTAGTCAGAGAAGGGTTCCGTGGTGTCAGAATCAACCGTCATATCGACATCGGCGATAAAAGGCGATGTTTGGTCTTGCGGCGCATTGTCATCGGGCCTGCCCAGGCCCGTCACGCCAGAAGAATGCGACGGCGGCGAGGGAGCGTCAGGAAGATGTAATTGAAAAGTCAGACGCACGCGACCGATCTGGATTTCATCGCCGGGCGTAAGAATCATCCCCTCGGGCGGAACCATTTCGTAATTCAGATACGTGCCGCCAGTGCTGCCTTCGTCTCGCAGACGAAAGACATTATCTTCATCTTCCACGATACTGGCGTGTAGCCTGGAGACGCTGCGATTGGCCAGCACGACTTGCGCCCGCGAAGGGTCGCGTCCGATAGAAACGGTTTGATGACGAATGGGAATCGGGTCGGCCTGTTGCCCGGTTCCATCGACCGGAACCAGATAAGCCTTCGCTTTTTTGGCGCTTGTTTCGACGCCCCGTCGCGGAATAAAAATTTCGGTCGCCTCCTTCACCACGCCGGCGAGGGTGGCGGTCATATCGCGCACGATTTTGGGTCGCCGGATGAAAACAACCACCGCCAATAACAAGGCGAGCAACGCCAGCAACAGCGAAAATCCCGAAAACATCTTCAGTGCATTCGTACGGCGGCTCACCTCGCCCGCCACCTTTTTCTCCACCAGCGCATTCACATCAACGGTTGCTTCTGGCGCCACTGTGGGGGCGGGAGGAATAGAAATATCGATGGTAATCGGAATCGGATCGCTGCGTCCGATCATGCCCAGAGCATCCTCCACCTCCACCGCCAGGGCATGAGGGCCCTTGGGCAATGATGCAATGTTATCCTGATAAGGGGCGAGGGTGGATAGATTGTCAACGGCGACGCCATCCACCAGATAGGTGACGCGCACAATTTTGCGCGGATGCTCATCGGGCCAGGTCACCTCTGCCGTCACCTCCACCGTGCGCGGTTCGATGAATAGGGGATCGTCATCCCATTTCTCAGCTTTGCGCTCAATCAACATGCCTTCTTCGGGCGAGGTGATGCGCACCTCCGGGGGTTCGAGCGTTAGACTGACATCCTCTGGCTTGCTCCACACAATCTCGCCATTCCAATCCAGGCCCGCCTGAATCTGATGAACGCCCGCCTGCTTTATCTTTGATTGATAAACCAACCGATATTGAGATCCTTGTGATATCAGGGTGTCGTACAGGTGGGAAAGGGAATCGGGCCCAGTGTATACGGTATAGAGTCCGTTGGTCAATCTGGACATGCGTCTGAGGTTTTTCGCTTGTCCTGAGTTTTCCGGACCCAGCTTGATGCTCATCACTGTGATATGCTTATTGTTGGCCCGACCAATGACGTCTCCAATCTCCTCGGCGCTGGTGCGATCGATGCCATCCGAAAGAACCAGAACAGCCTTTTGCTTGATATCTGCGCCCGGGGCGTCATCCATGCGGCTGATAGCTTCGATAAGCATGGCGTACAATGGCGTATCCGTCTTTTGCTCTTTATAATCATACGTATAAGCCTGATTGTGAATACTCACATAATCATTCGTCCACGTCTGCAAAATCTTATAATCGTCCGCACCGATGGGGGCCAAAAGCATGATGTACGTGTTACGCTTCTCCTTATCCAGCCATTTATCTGACATCACCAACTCATCGATGATATCGATTGCCTCCTCGCGACGCAATTTTCCAGTGGCTCCTGCGGAGTTGATGCTGCCGGATGCGTCCAATAAGATGGCTATCAGTGAACCAACATCTTCATTCGCAACCTCATCGATAGGAGTCAGCGCCCCATTTTCCTTGAGACGAAAGGCGCTGGCTTCAACATCCGCAAGCGAGCCGCCTCCCACCGTTCGCGGCGCCACATAAACTTCGGTTTGGGGGAATTGCGAAAAGTCAACTTTCTGAATTTGAACTTCCTGCAATTCGGATTGAGCCATGACCAATGAAGCCATGCCCAACAATGCCATCAGCGCCACCCATCCCCAGTAGCGACGGTTTTTCAGAAGCCAAACAATTGTCAAACGTGGAAGTCTCATGCTTTTTATTCCTCCGGATGAGCAGAAGTGTGTCGCTGCACGTGGAAACTCAATTGAACTTTGCCCAGTTGGATCAGCGCGTCATCGGTAAGCAAGGCGCCCTCTGGCCCCACCGGTTCGCCGCCCACCTTGGTGATGCTCACCGTAGATAGGTGCACAATACGCCAGGTGACGCCATCCCGCACGATTTTCGCATGTTGACGGGAAACAGTGCGGGAATCAGGCTCGCTGGATAAATCCACATCGACGTGCGGCGAGCCGCGTTTTGACTTGCGACCAATGAAGTTGACATCTTTTTTCATGGGGTAAGTGCGATCCGTGGCGGAGCTAAAAAGAAAACTGACTCCCTGGGCAATGAGGATCTCTCTGCGGATATCCTCCAGCTTCTCATTCCAGGCGCGCAAATAACGTTCATCTTCCAGCTTCTCTCTTTCGATTTCCTCCATAACGATTTCCATGGATTGCAAAGCCTGGATCACTTTATCATAGGCTCTTTCCTTTCTATATTTGATAAGCTGACCATAATGTTTTTCCAGTTCTGATCGTTTGCGAGTGCGCCATCGCTGCCAAACCAACCTGGCCACCCTGGATACATCCCGATCTTTGGGAAATTGGCGCTGTAAAACATTGAGCTCGTCTCTTGCTTTCTCCAGTTGATCGTGCTCTAAAGCTTTGCTGATCTGGCTAAGGCGATATGACTTTACGTCGCGGTGAACATTAAGGCGTTCGGTTTTCAACCACTCAAGCACATCGACGGCGCTCTGGAATCGCTGTGACGGGCGCTTGTGCATACAGCGGGTGAGAAGCGTATCGATGGGCTCGATAACATCCGTGCGATACCAGCGCAATTGCACTGGTTCTGACTGGGTGATCTTTTTAGCCAACGTAATCCAATCTCCCGCCTCGAATGGGGGATGTCCCGTCAGCATGAAATATAACACTGCTCCCACAGAATAGATATCTGATTGCGGGACGGCCCTATCGCCCGCCACCAGTTCCGGAGCCATATAGGCGTGGCTCAGCAGCAGCTCAAGCATGCCTTGCTGGATGGAACTGGCGGTTTGCACCAATCCAAAATCCCACAATGTGACTCGTTGATCTGGCGAGATGACGATAGCCCGCGGGCGGATGTTCCGATGAACGATGTTCCGCTCATGCACCAGGCGCAGCGCATCCATAAGTTGTGCGAATATACTGATAGCCTCGAATTGGTGCAGGCGGTTGAATTTGGCCGTCAGCACCTTGCGTTCGAGCGTCACCCCAACCAGGGCGTCCATGATGATGTAATAATCGCCGTGAGTTGGGTTTTGCCCAAAATCGATGATCTTTGCGATATGCGGCGATTGAATCTCGCCAAGGGTCTTCGCTTCGCGAAAGACGCGTTCCGGACGATAACCCTCAGAAGCCGTGATGACCCGTACTGACACGAGCCGCCCACTTTGCACGCCCCGAGCCAGCCACAGCCCTGTATCGGGGTTCAATTCGATTCCTTGATAACGCTCATGTTGACCGACAAATGAAGGTGATTGCATCATAGTGCTGGATTTATGCTTCCTGAACCGATGAAAATAGATCGGATAAGAATGTGATGGATAGTGTATCGATAGCCTGGTTCAGCGGCATGGGTTCAAGTGCGTTCTCTTCTTCAGTCTGTTTCTTTTTTTTACGTTTGCGTCGTCTCTTTTTGGGTTTGGGGACAAATGTGAGGGGATAAAGCTCACCCTGGTTGAGATAGCTTTCCACTCGCGCCGTATCGTTCCATATCTCGGCTAGAACCGGGATGCGCTCCTTCTCGAAAACAAATTTCACATCTTCCGGGGAGATCTCCCTTTTTTTCTCGATGCGGTTGATGATAACGCCCAACTTCGACCGTAACCCGCCTTCATCTTTTTGTAGCATGGCGTCAATCAATCGCCGGGTTTGATAAACCGAGATAATGTCAGGCGTACAGACAATCCAGACATGGCTGCACGTTTGTAAAATCGGCCAGGAAGCTGGAGTCAACGAAGTGCGAGTGTCGACCACGAGAAAATCGAAAGCGTTGCGTATTACCGACATCACATTGGCCATTTGAGAGGGCGTCAATGACGCATTGTCAGAGTTTAGTTCAGGTGACGCCACCAGATGGATGCGCCCGTCCTGGGTTTTTGACGCCGGAAAGCGAATTTCATGAGAGAAAAGTCGGGTGCTGGCTCTATCCAGTCCTCGATCGAGATGTGCAATATCGGCCAGGGTGTGCGCAGGTTCAATATCAAATAACAGGTGCTGGACACCGCCACCTAGATCCGCATCCATCAGCGATATCTCGGGCGTTGTATGAAACGTTTCTGAAATTTGAGTAGCGTATGATGCAATGCGAATGGAAAGCAGGGCTGCGATCAGGCTTTTTCCCACACCGCCGCTTCCACTCATCAGCGCCACGCTACGTCGGCGGTCGAATAACTGATTCCACGCCCATTGTTCGCCGCGGCGCTGGCTCACCATGTCGAAAGCCTGGCGCACACGCGATTCAAGTTGCTCTCCCAGCACATACCAACCATCTGAGCCGCGTGTGATTTGCACCACCCCCCTCGCCCCGGAATCGAGCGCCGCCTCCAGCGTCTCATTCCCGATATGCTCCAATAACAGAATCGGGGCAATGCCAGGATAGTCGAAAGCCAACTCCCGGCAAAAACTGTACACGTCTGTTTCCAGCGGGAACTCGGGCGTCGGCTCGGCAATCAGCACCACATCGGGCAAAAATACCGGCACTTTCTCTCGCGCTTCGGTAACAGAAAACGCCGTATCGACCAAAGACAGCAAAAATGCCTGCCCCACATGCAGTCGAATCGTTTCTGCGATGCCGGGATCACTTGCCACCAATAAGACTCGGATATTTCTTAACTGAGAATCAAACATGGGAGGAATATCTTACTCCGATAGGTATTTTTGTTTTGTCGCGAGAAGGAGCGACAAATCGAGCGCCATATTTTGGGCAACTACCAGGAATGCGAGTGTTTGCGATTAGCGTCGCGCCCTGAATCGATCTTTCTAGTTGGTTGTCATTTCCGTATTTTCAAAGACGCTATGAATGATCGTTTCGATACGCTCTTTTGAGGGAAGGCATTCGATGATCACCAGTTTGTTGATGTGAGGATAACGCACCTGGAGTTGCGTTACTTCCAGATAACCAACGTGCTCCCATTTGCGCATCTCTTGAATGACTTCGGCAGCAGGCGCCGCCGATGGATAACCTGTCGCGTATACATTCACGCGGCGATTCCGAGTTTTGTGATAAATGTCGGGCAATAACGCCTCCCAGGTCACTTTTTGGGGCTTATTTTTCAGATGATTGAATGAATACCAATCCAGTTGTTGAAACAGCGTCCATAACGATCGCCACCAGCGTCCTTGCGCCGCCCCATTCGGCTGCAAAAACCATGAATCGGTCTCTAGCTTAATCTGCTCCAAAACCAAATCCGCAAGATTTAGATTAAGCTGTCGCCTGTATTGCAAGAGAAGATCGATCATCTGCCTGACGCTATGGGTTGACAATGCTTCGTACACATGGGTTTCGATCTGTGGTCGCGAAAGACGCCCGGCGGTTTTTGCCCGAATAATAGTGGGTTCGAACATCCTATGCGCATGAATGGCAATCATCTCATCCCCTGCTTCCAGACGTCTCCAATGCACCAGAAAGTCATTTACCGATACCGGCTGTAGGATATAAGCTTTGTTGCTTTCAGGGTCAAATTCCCGTTGGCTACGCTTTAGCAAACGCGGTAAAACAATCAATCCCTCACGCTGCGCTGCCTTGGGTAACATGCTGGCGTCGGTTGTAACATACAACATAACGGATAACCTGCCCCCCCATTGACAAGACCACAATCGGTGCAAAATAAGGCGGGGAATGAGGATGAGAAACGGTGGAGAAACTGATGTGCGAATGACGCTGTATGGGTGCGCTAAGACTTTGTCCCAAAAACAATATGCGCAGTAATCGACAGGAACGTAAACTATTGCGCATAGGTTCGTAAAAATTCTGCTATGCAGGAAAAGGCCTCCGATTGTGTTTTGGGGTGCGTTGTTCCCATTTTTCGGCGGACTTCTCCTTTTCTTCAATTTTTTACATCACGCTGACGTATAATAATACATTGCACGATATTTGTGCAAAACGCCCAAAACGCCAAATTTCGGCGGCGTTTTCCCTTCTATCCGTGGCGGAGAAGGTCCCATCGTCTTGCTGTGAGCTCATTGCCGTTTATCCCCGGCGCTTCGTCCAGGGCCATGACCCCAGCGGCCCCGTCGCTCACAGATTATTGCAGGTGAATGGATGAGAACAAGATGATTACAGTCGATAGGCTGCTTTGGCAAGCTCATAGGCCGAGGCCCGAGCCATGTCCCGCGCGTCCGCCTCGTCGATGATCCCTCTCACTACCAGGCCCGCCAGCCAGTTGCTCTCCACCCGCCGCCACACATCATGCCGCACAGGGATGGAGGGATAGGCGCGGGTGTCATCATTGAAGCCGGCGGTGTTGTACAGGCCCGCGGTCTCGTGCACCAGATTCCGATAGCGGATCATGCCGTTGATGCTGTCGTGAAACCACCAGGGCGGGCCCAGTAGCAGGGCGGGATAATGTCCGGCCAGAGGCGCCAGCTCCCGGCTGTACGCGCTTTCATCCAGCGTGAAGAGGATGAGGGTGAGACGGGCGTCATTGCCGTAGGCGTAGAGCAGGGGTTTCAGATTACGGGTGAATTCGCTCTGCACGGGGATGTCGGCGCCCATGTTGGGGCCAAAACGTTGCGAGATCAGAGGGTTGTGGTCACGAAGGGCGCCCACGTGGAACTGCATCACCAGGCCGTCTTCGATGCTCATGCGAGCCATCTCCATGATCATGTGTCCGGTGAAGCGGCGGGCGTCCTCTGCATCGGCGCGCCCCGCCAGCGCCCGTTGGAAGATGGCGTCGGCCTCGCGGAGCGATAGACGCTCGGTGTAGGCGGTGAGGGCGGCGTGGTCGGTGGCGACGGCCCCCATCTCCTTGAAAAACGCCCGGCGTTGCTCCAGGGCCCGGATGTAGCGGGCGACATCCGTCACCTCGATGCCGCTGACCTCGCCCAGCCGCCGGATTTCATCCCGCCAGCCCTCCGCGTCGATGTTGACCGCCGCATCTGGCCGAAAGGTGGGACGGATGTCGCCCCTCCAGCCCGACGCCCGAATGGCCTGATGATATTCCAACGTATCGGTGGCCGCGTCGGTGGTGGTCAGCGTCTCGATATTGAAGCGTTCGAACAGAGCCCGGGGCCGAAATTCGGGCGTCGCCAGCTTTTCCTGAATCTGGTCATAGATGGCCTGAGCGTTCTCACTGGTCAGCTTTTCCTCGACGCCGAACACCTCGCTGAACTCTGCGGCCAGCCACACGCCCGTGGGCGTGCCCCGAAATAGATAGAAATTGTCCGCGAAAATCTGCCAGATGCGGCGATGGTCGGTCTCCACCGGGCCGCCATCGCGACGGGGGATGCCCAGAGCTTCCAGGGGGATGCCGCGGGAGTACAACATGCGAAAGATGTAGTGGTCGGGAATGATGAGCATCTCGGTGGGATCGCCGAAGCTGTAATCGGGATCGGCGAAGACGCGCGGGTCTACATGCCCGTGGGGGGCGATGATGGGCAGATCAGCGACGGATTCATACAGCATCCGGGCCACGCGGCGCTGCGATGGCTCGGGCGAGAAGAAACGGTCGGGGGAGAGGTTCCAGGCGGGATGAGACATGAGATGATCCTTGGCGTTTTGTGATCGCTTCGGGGCGTGGAGATTGATGGAGATTGATGGAGATTTTAGGCGCGGGCGGCGCGCAGCAGGGCGTCGATGTTTTCGGGGGGCGTGTCGGGGGAGACGCCGCCGCCGAAGGAGAGGATGAAGCCGCCTCCGGCCGCGGCCGCGTCGATGCAGGCCCGGGCCGCGGCTTCCACCTGCTCGGGCGCGCCGCGCACGCCCAGGTCCAGGGGGGCGACGTTGCCCATCAGCGCTACGCGCCGCCCCATGACCCGCTTCACCGCCGCGATATCCGCCTGATGCGAAAAGTTGAAGACGTCGAAATGGGCGTCGGCCAGGGCCTCGTGCAGATGGGCGCAGGGCGTGTCGTTGTGATAGATGCGGATCAGGCCCTCGAATTCGTCGAAGATGCGCTGCAAGTAGGGCGCGGCGAATGCCTGGTAGTGCTTCAATGAGATCATGCCCACGATGTCATCCAGCAGTAGAATGCCCTCGGGATCGTGCAGGAGGTCCAGTTGGGCGTGCAGCCAAGCGATGATGGTGGTGGTGAGGGTCTCCAGGAAACGATGCACCTTGTCCGGGGCCAGGACGATGCTCATCATCAGGTCGCTGACGCCCATGAGCCAGCTCGCGGTGACCAGCGGCCCGCGAGCCGCGACCATCCTCACGCCCAGGCCTTCGGCCTGCAACCGGGCCTCCATGTGTTCATACAACCGCAGAACCAGAGGCATAAAGCCCGCCTCCCGCACATTGGGCGCGGGCGCATCGGCCCAAAAGTCGATATCGGTGCTGAGGGGTTGGATCGCGGGCGGGGAGTCGTGATGGAAGCGGATGCGGGCGCCAAACGCGGAGGGCTCCGCGGCCATGCCGTACTCCACCCAGAAGCCCGGAATCCAGACCGCATCGGGGAAGCGCGCCAGCAGGCCCAGGTTGATGGCCAGCCATTGGTCGGGGAGCAGGTAGTAATCGAGGGTGTCGATGCCCGCGTAGCCGGGCAGCCAGGGGCTGTCCACAATCAGCGCCACCGGGACCTGCTCGGGCGTTTTCAGCCGGGCGGCTTGTTTGAATCGGGTCCAGGGGGTGGTCATGGTTCGGTTGGTTCAGGAACGGGAGGGAAAATCGACTCGCAGGCGGCGATGAGCCGGTCGGTGAGGGCGTCGAAGCGGGCATCGATGATCTGACGCGCCGGGT
>JALSPL010000363.1 GCA_026985975.1 Anaerolineae bacterium
GGTGATTGTGGACGACGTCAATCCTTATCGCTATGTGCAGATTCGCGGCCGTGTGGTCAAGACGATCGAAGGCGATGTTGCACGCCAGCACATCGATCAGCTTTCGCAGCGTTATACCGGGCAGGATTGGCAGCTTGCCAGCCCTGATGAAGAGCGGGTCATGTACTACATTTTGCCCGAGCATGCATCGGGCCTGGGCTGATCGCAGCGGCCAGGGCGTTTTGATGATGAAGAGGGTTGCATCCCGGGCGCATCGTCCGGCCATCCTGCTGATCACGCTCCTCGCCTTCGCCTTGCGGGTTTTTCGGCTGGGAGACGCCGCCGTCTGGTGGGACGAAGGCTTTTCGGTGTGGGAGGCTCGCATGGGGCTGGGGCCGCTGGCTGACCGCACCGCCTATGATGTGCATCCGCCTTTCTATTATTGGCTGCTGCATTTTTGGCGGCTGGCGGTGGGGGACGGCGAATTTCAGTTGCGTTTCCTCTCGGTGATCTTCGGCGTGCTGACGCTGGCGCTGCTGTGGGCCCTGGCCCGCTGGCTGCTTCCCAAACGCCCCGGCGTCGCTCTGGTCGCCGCCTTTCTTTACGCCATTTCCCGCTACATGGTGTGGTGGTCGCAAGAAATCCGCATGTACGCGCTGGTGGGTTTCCTGGCCTTGCTCAGCCTCTACGCCATGCTGCAATTGCGCCAGAAATATCGCTGGTCATGGGCCATCGTCTATGTGCTGACGACCGCAGCCGCCTTGCTCTCTCTTTACACCCTGGCCTTTTTGCTCATCGTTCAGGGATTGTACTGGTTGTGGAGCCTGCGCCGGGTCGCGAGCTGGCAGCGCCGGGGAGCCTTGTTGGGGGGGTGGGCGTTGTTGCAGACGGCCGTCCTGGCTGTCTTTCTGCCCTGGCTGGCCTATGCCCTGCCCCGTATGTGGCGCTGGTCGGTGCAGGAGCCTTTCGACGCTGGCCTCTTCTGGCGGCTATACGTCACCATGCTGCACGTGGGCGTCTCCACGCATATCGAAAACGTCTGGCCAGCGGCGCTGTTGGCGTTGATCATAGCGCTGGCAGGGGTTACCGCCATCATCTTTTCCCCAAAAAACGCCCGGCAGCAGGATGGGCTGGCGCTTTTTCTGCTGATGGTCTTCATTCCGCCCCTGGCCGTATGGCTGATGACCCGTTTTCCCAACGCCTTCGGTTATTCGCCCCGGGTGCAGGCCCGCTACTTCTATCCTTTCGCCGCCACCTATTATCTGCTGCTGGCCTGGGCCATCGCCGCCCTGGCCCATCGCCTGCCCCGTCTTCGTACGGTCGCGGCGGGTGTGTTGCTGGCGGGCGTGGCCGCGCTTTCGCTGTGGGGCCTGGGCGATTACTACACCGGACGTTATCTGCGGGATGTGTATCAGTCCGCGGCGGCGACGCTGGAAGCCCATGCGCTGCCCGACGACGCGGTCTTCCTCCACACCGACAAATCCTGGCCCGTTTTTGCGTTCTATTGGCCTCACGCGTTCGAGGGCTGGCCCAACGGGCGAGACGTCGATCCGGCGGGCGTGGCGCATTGGGTGCAGCCTCTGTGGGAGAACCGCCAGGGACTGTGGCTGATGATCAACGAGGACGCGCTGCGCGCGGATCGCGACCGGCTGGTGGAAAAATGGTTATCCCAACGGGCGTTAGCGCGGCATGAATGGCGCTTTGGCTCCAAACGTCTCGTACTTTACGCCCGCACCCCCGAACGCGCCCACAACCTGCTGGCCCTGGCCCGAGACTGGACGCCCCCGCCGCCCGCGCAGCCCCTGACGACCGCTGGCGTCAGCCTGGTGGGCTGGGAGCAGCCCCTGGCGCGGGTGAAGACCGGCGATCTGGCCCATCTGGCGCTGACCCTGCGTCGCGATGGCCTGGCCGAAGACGCCACGCTGGCCTTGGCGCTGGGAGAGCAACCGCTGACCCGGGTGGAAGCAGCCATTCCCGCCGGCTCGGGCCTGGTGCGGCTGCCCCTCACCCTGGTTATTCCCGCCGACGCGCCCGCTGGCCGCCAGCCTTACATCGTCCGCCTCGGCGACGACAGCGCCATCGTAGGTTGGGTGCAGATTTTGGGCGGAGGCAAACAGCCGGACGTCGGGGGCGAGGCGCAGCCCCGGCATCCCCTGGACGCCCGCTTTGGTCAACCGCCCCTGGCTCGCCTGTTGGGCTATGATCTCGACGGCGATCCGATCCCGGGCGGCGCACTGACCCTCACTCTCGTCTGGCGGGTGGAAAATCCCGTCGATGTTTCTTACAAGCTCTTCGTCCATCTCATCGGCGCAGACGGCCGTCCCGCGGCCCAGGGCGATGATTTCCCCCTG
>JALSPL010000364.1 GCA_026985975.1 Anaerolineae bacterium
CATGGCCGCCCGGCAGGCCGCGTCGCTTTCCGACAAAAAAGTCTATGTGGTGGCAACCCGCACCCTTCCTCAGGGCGTGGCCGCCATGTTCGCCTTCAACCCCGACCTGGAAGCGGCGGAAAACGTACGGCGGATGCAGGCCATGATCGCCCATGTACGCACCATCGCGGTGACCACCGCTGTGCGGGACGCCCGCATCAATGGCGTCGAGGTGAATGAGAACAACGCCATTGCGCTGGTGGATGGGGAGCTGTGCTGCGCCGGCAAAGATGCTGACGAAGCGGCGTTGCAGGCCATTGCATCGCTGGAAGAAAACGATGAAAGCGATGTCATCACCATCTATTACGGACGCCCCGCCAGTGAAGAACAAGCGCAAAATCTGGCCCGGACGCTGGCTCAACGCTATCCCGACAAAGAGATAGATGTCATCTCGGGCGACCAGCCCCACTACCATTACATCATTTCGGTGGAATAAATACAAATTTCCGCCATTTTCCACGAAATTCGTCTCGAAATCGCCCGAAATTAGTGTATAATGACATGAGGCGATTATCGCCTGCTGGCATATCATTCATCCTTGCGTTCATCTCCGATATCAACCATGACCAACGTTCGCATCGTCACCGACAGCAGCGCTCATCTCACCCCCGAGGAAATCGAACAATACGGCATCGCCATCGTGCCGTTGCGGGTGCGCATGGGACAAAAAGTGTACAAGGAATTGACTGAACTTTCTTACGAGGAGTATTTCCGGCGTTTGGAGCGGGTCAAAAGTCTGCCCGAGACGGAACCTCCTCAGTTGCAGGATATGATCGATCTCTATTATCGCCTGAGTCGCGAAACCGATCACATCATCTCCATTCACACTTCTCGCAAACTCAACCCGGTGGTGGATGTGGCCCGGGCGGCCGCCGGCGCCTTGCGCAGCCACACCCGCATCACCGTCATCGACAGCGAAACCATCAGCCGCGGCCTGGGCATGATCGTGCTGCGGGCCGCACAGAGGGCGCAGGAGGGCGCCACCGCCCAGGAGATCGGGCGAGAGATCCGGGGCATGATTCCCGCTGTTTTTCTGGCCTTTCTCACCAGCGATCTCAACTATCTGGAGCGGGACGGACGTTTGCGAAAATCTCAGGCCTTTTTGGGGTCGATGCTGGGCATCCGGGCCATGGTCGAGACCCGCGAAGGGAATCTGCTGGTGATGGACAAGGCCCGGGACGCGGTGGGCGCGGTGGAAAAACTCTACGACTACATCAGCGAGTTCGCTTATCTGGAGGAAATCGCCTTGCTCCAGCATAACAGCGTGCAGGAGGCCACCGCCTTGCTGGAGCGATTGCGCGATATGTTCCCCGACATCGCCATCTTCACCGACGTTTACGACGCCACCCTGGCCAGCTTCATCGGCCCCAACGCCCTGGGCGTGATTGTACGCGAAGCGTATTAAGCGATTGATGCAGCCCTATGATTGCGGGGGGAACGACGTAAATTTGGGGCTGACCGGGTCATGACTTCAATCCTCCAGACCCTGCAAGACATCCTGGCCCTGGAGGCCCGGCGCGGCTACAAGAATGACGCGGTGACGGGCGGGCTGGAGCGCTTCGCCGACAATTGGGAGCCCGCGGCCCGACGCCTGGTCGCGGACGCGGACGCCCAGGCCAGCGTGGCCGAGATCGCGCAAATGCTGCGGGATTACAGCCTGCTGCCCCGGGAGGCGCGGCCCAGCACCATTCGCCATTTGCAGCGGGCGGCCGAAGGCCTGGGCAAGATGATGGCCCGGGCGCAAAGGAAGCGAGGGGGCGAGGGGGCGCGAGGGAGAGAGGGCGAAAGGGCGAGGGGGCGAAAGGGAGAGGGGGCGAGGGGGCGTTTTACCGATGCGCCCCTGGAGATGCCCCTGACCACGCTGCCCGGCGTCGGGCCCAAGCTGGCCCAAACCATGGCCCGTCTGGGATTGAATCAGGTGGGCGATCTGCTGTGGCATCTGCCCGCCCGCTATCAGGATTACAGCCATCTCCGCACCATCAAAGAGCTGCGCATCGATGAGGAAGTGACGGTGCGGGCCACGGTGCACAGCCTGTTCAGCCGCCGCACCCGCACCGGCCGCAAGCTCACCACCGCCAAACTCTTCGACAAAACCGGAACCATCCAGGCCCAGTTCTGGAATCCCTACATCAACAAATATCTATTCGCTGAGCGCACCTACTACTTCAGCGGCAAGATCAAGAGCGTGGGCGGTCGCCGGGTGCTGGATAACCCCGAATTCGAGATCGCCAGCGATGATCCCACCCACACCGCCCGCATCGTGCCCATT
>JALSPL010000365.1 GCA_026985975.1 Anaerolineae bacterium
CACCCCCGAAGAACAGACGTTGCTTCGAGATATCCGCGCTGTCATCGAGTCTCATGGATTGCAGAGCAAGGTCATTTTCCTGGCCCTGGACAGCCAACTGGCTTTGGCCGCCGCCTATCGCTATCTGGCTCATCGCAAATCGGCGTTTTGCCAGCCCGCCCACTACGAGCCTTTTGGCCTGGCCCCCCTGGAAGCAATGGCCGCGGGGCTTCCGGCGGTCGTCACTCGGAACGGCGGTCCCGCCGAAAGCCTGCAAGATAGCGTCACCGGCGAACGCTACGGCGTGTTTGTGGACCCGGCCGACCCGGCGGATATTGCCCGCGGCCTGCTCATTCCCCTGCAAAACCCGGCAGTTTGGCAACGATTGCATGAGGCGGGCATGCGCCGGGTGCGAGAACGTTATACCTGGGAGCAGACGGCTCACGGTTATCAGGCGGCCATCGCCCAACTGCTGGCCCGCGCTGAGCCCACCTTCCTTCATTTCACTTATCCCCATGATTTTCACATCCCTCTGACTTTTTTACAGGCCCACTATTTCGGCGCATGAGCTCCCTGACGTCACCCCCAATACAACCCGATATCGATTTTCTGGGCATCGGCGAACTCTTGGTCGATTTTATTGCCGAAGAGAAGGGCGTTTCTCTAGATCAGGTTTGGGCGTTTCGACGATACCTGGGCGGCTCTCCCGCCAATATCGCCATCAACATTGTGCGGTTAGGCGGCCGGTCGGCGCTCATCGCCCGAGTGGGGCGCGATCCCTTCGGGATATTTCTTCGGGAAAAACTGCATGCCGATGGCGTGCTGGCTGATTTTGTTCGTGTGGAGGCTGACGCCCCCACCAGTGTCGTCTTTATCAATCGCGGCGCCTCGACGCCCGAGTTTTTCGCCTTGCGCGGCGCTGACATGCGCCTATCTCGGGCGGATGTTTCCCCACAACTCATCACTCGGGCGCGCATCATCCATGCGTCCGCCTTCGCTTTGGTTAGCGACTCTGCGCGTCACGCCATCAGATTCGCTTTCGGATTGGCGCGCCAACAGGGCAAAATCATCTCTCTGGACCCCAACTATAGTCCCCAACTCTGGCCCGATCGTGAAGAGGCCTTGCAAGTGTTGGCCAGTCTTTATCCTTTGGTCACCTTCACAAAACCCTCGCTGGATGACGCCCATCGGCTTTTTGGCCGGGGCCGTTCGCCCGAGGAGTACATCGAGCGCTTTCATCAGTTGGGAGCAACCACAATTGTACTTTCTATGGGGGCAGCCGGGGTGCTGCTCTCGGATGGACAGACCCTGAAACGCATTCCTGTTCGGCCCCTGGCTGTTGTGGACGCAACTGGCGCCGGCGATGCGTTCTGGGCCGGTTTTCTGATGGCCTCATTAGATGGCCTTCCGCTGAATGCGTGTGTGCAGTTTGGGCGGATAATAGCGGAGATGAAATTGCAGCGAGCGGGTCCCCTGCCCAAAAGCGTCGATCGGCGCCAGATTTATGGTCAGTGGATGACGATGGAGGCTTAATTTCACCCCATGTGCGCATCTTTTCTGCTCGATCATCGGCAGGAGATCCAGCGGGCCATTGAGAAGGGCTCGGTGATCATCATGGACCGGGGCGTTCGGGCGCTGGCCACGGTCGCAGCCCAGGATGACGCGTATCGGCGGGAGCTGTTTCCCTATCCTCTGGAGCCCCTGCGCACCTGCCGTTCCAAAGATCCGTCAGGGCGGGCCGAGGCGGTGCGGGTTGCACTTGAACAGCGCTTGCCCGAGACATGCGTCCCGCCCAGGCCAAACGCCTGCAGAAGGGCATCACAACGCTCGCGGAACGTGAGAAGGAGACTATCATGCTGAAATCCCTGCGCCAATTGCTGCTCACCCTGCTGGTCATCCTGGCCCTCTATCAGCTCATCATCCGCATCCTGGCCAAGGTGTTCCGGCGTTGGATTGAGGTCCCCGCGCCTGCCTTCCTGGGCTATTTTCTGTCCAGCCGCTTCCGATATGGGCTGCAACCGTCCGCAGAGGTCATTCGCCGCAGTGGCATCGCGCCGGGCATGAACGTGCTGGACCTAGGCTGCGGCAGCGGTGCGCTCACGCTGCCTTTGACGGAGGCAGTGGGAGACGCGGGCCTGGTGGTGGCGCTGGATTTGCAGCGAGACATGCTGCGGCAACTGACGGGCCGCATGACGCCCGCGGATTTCACCCGCATCCTGTCTGTGCAGGCCTCGGCCTACGCTTTGCCCCTGGCGAGCGAGATCATGGACGCCTGTGTGATGAGCTCCTCGTTGCAGGAAATTCCCGACCGGCATCGGGCGT
>JALSPL010000366.1 GCA_026985975.1 Anaerolineae bacterium
CGCCAGCTCCACCTTGGCCCGATTGTTCTTCAAATACATCTTCAGCGGCACCAGGGTCCAGCCTTTTTCGACCAGCTTGCCTTGCAGCCGATCGATTTCCCGGCGGTGCAGCAGCAGCTTGCGGGGGCGGCGGGGGTCGGGATTATCGCGATGCCCGTGCACATAGGGAGCGATGTGCACATCCATCAGCCACACCTCGCCCTCTTTGATGATGGCAAAGCCCTCCTTCAGGCTGACGCTGCCTTCTCGCACCGATTTGATCTCGGTGCCGGTGAGGGCGATGCCCGCCTCGATGGTCTCGATGATCTCATATTCATGCCGCGCTTTGCGATTGGTGGCGACAATTTTGATGCTCATTGCGCTTTATCCAACTGCTTTTTGAGATATTCGATAGCGGTCTGAAGCTGCAAGTCTTCGTTGGCGTCCAGCGAGGGCGAAACTACCAGGTCGGGGCGCAGGCCTTTGCCGTTGATCTGACGACCTTTGGGGGTGTACCAGTGGGCGGAGGTGATGCGCAGCATGGAGCCATCGGGCATGTCGAACAAGGTCTGCACCGAGCCCTTGCCGAAGGTCTGTTCGCCAATGAGCAGCGCCCGGCCATAATCCTGCAAGGCGCCGGCCACGATCTCCGAGGCGCTGGCGCTGCCGCCATCCACCAAAACCACCACGGGGATGTCCTCAGGCACGATCATGTCGCCGGTGGCGTCGTGATCCATGTTGCGCTTGCCCGTTTCCTTCACAATCACGCCATCCTTGATGAACATGCTGGCGATGCGAATAGCCATATCCAGCCGCCCGCCGGGATCGCCGCGCAGGTCGAAAACAATGGCCTTGGCGCCGTCGTCCAACCCCTGCTTCAGGGCGGCTTCCAGCTTGTCGGCGGAGGGATCGGAGAATTCGTTGAGTTTGACGTAGAAGATGTTGTCCTCCAGCATCTTCGATTCGATGACGGGGATTTCCACCCGGGCGCGGGTGATGGTGACATCGAAGGGCTCTTGCGCGTCCCGTTTGACGGTGAGGACGACCTGACTGCCCGCAGGCCCGCGAATCAGGCTCACCGCCTCATCCAGCATCATTTGCGTGACATCCTTCCCATCCACGGCGATGATCTCGTCGCCCTTGCGCAGGCCCGCTTTCTCGGCCGGCGCGCCCTCGAAGGGATGCACCACGCGCACGCCGACGCCTTTATCCTTGTCGGCAGGCTCCACCAGCGCGCCGATGCCCTCGAAGCTGCTCTTCATATCCATGCGGAAGTCCTCCGCCACTCGCGGCGGCAGCAGCATGGTGTAACGATCTCCCAGCCGGGCAATGACGCCGTTGACGGCCCAATACACCAACTGATCGGTTTCGGGCATGACGTCGGGGCAATCGTGATACAAGCGGTTGACCGTGGTCCAGAAGAAATCGAAGTTGTCGGGCGCGTCTTTGGGCGATTTGGTTTCGGTGATCTGGATGATCTTAGCGGGGGCTTCACCCGAGGCGGCGTTGCAGGATTCGATATGATCCAACAGACCCTGAATGGCGGCGAACGTCACATCCCGCCCCTGGGGCACATCGCCGTCGAAATTCTCATTCAGAAGTTTCAGCGCATCCCAGAAGGTGTCGAAGTTGTCGGGTTGTGGAACAGATTCTATATTCTCGCCCTGGGCGAAATCCTCAGGCGGCAGCGTGCGGGAAACAGACTTTTTCTCGGAGACATTTTTACCCAAGGCGAAGCCCGATGCGAAGCATCCGCTGGAAAAAATCACCAGGATGAGTAAAGCGATGAGGCTGATGAGGAAATACTTGGTTGTGTTGCTGTATTGTTGTTGAGAGGAAGTCATGAATTGAACCTGAAGGGAATGAAGATGGCGGGTGGCGAAACGCGCGGGCGCTGCGCTCAGGCAACCAGTCTAGCACAAACCGGGGCTATACTAAAACATCGCGAATTGTCAATAGTCGGCTAACGCCAGGATGTTGGCGATGGGCCCGAGCGCCACCAGGATATCGCCTTCCTGCAAGACCGTGTCGGCGGGCGGCGAGACCATGATTTCATCGCCGCGGCGAATGAGCAGGATGTTGATCTGCTGCGTTGCCCGCCAATCCAGATCAGAAATCCGCTGTCCCAGGATGGAGGCGGGCGGGGCGATCTCGGCAATGCTGTACTTGTCGCTCAAGTCCAGCCGCTTGAGCAGCGCCGGGATGCCCAGCTCCTCGGCCAGGCGCTCGCCCCCGGTTTGCAGGGGTTTCACCACGCGGTCAGCGCCGATGCGGGCGAATAACTGGCTGTGTCGATGGCTGCGGGCCTGGGCGATGACGTTG
>JALSPL010000367.1 GCA_026985975.1 Anaerolineae bacterium
CTTCCACACCGGTGATGTCATGTATGACGCGGCGCTGATGTTCTCGGAGCGGGCGCAGCAGCAGTCGGACATCCTCGCCCGTCTGGAATTGGCCCCGAAAGACTACCTGCTGGCCACCATCCACCGCCCCCACAACACCGATTACCCCCAGCGACTCACCGGCATTCTGGAGGCGCTGGCGCAACTGGATGAGCCGGTGATCCTGCCCATTCATCCCCGCACCCGCAAGAAAATCGCGGATTTGGGCCTAGATGTGGCGACTCTTGCCCGCAACGGCGTGCGCATCATTGATCCGGTGGGCTATCTGGACATGCTGCTGCTGGAGCAAAACGCCCGCCTCATCCTCACCGACTCCGGCGGCATCCAGAAAGAAGCTTACTTCTTCCAGATCCCCTGCATCACCCTGCGCCACGACACCGAATGGTGGGAGACGGTGGATGCGGGCTGGAATGTGCTGGTGGGCTGGGATGTGGAGAAAATCCTGCACTACGCCCGCACCCTGGCCCCGACCGGCGAGCAACCCCCGCTTTTCGGCGATGGCCAGGCCGCAGACAAAATCGCCAGCATCCTTCTGAATAACGGACAGACATCATGAAAAAGACCCCGCTGCTCCATCCCGAACTCTCCCGGGTCATCGCCCGCATGGGCCACACCGACAAACTGGTGGTGGCCGACGCAGGGCTCCCCATCCCCCCGGACGTGCAGCGCATCGATCTGGCCCTGACGCCCGGCATCCCCGCTTTTCTGGATACGCTTCGCGTCATCGCCGAAGAACTGGAGGTGGCGGAGTTCATGGTCGCCGAAGAATTGACCGAGAGCAATCCGGCGTTGGTGGCGGCCATCCAGGCCCTGTTCCCCGAAGCCAAAATGTTCGTGGTGCGTCACGCCCAGTTCAAGGTCATTGTGGGCAGCGCCCGGGCCGTGGTGCGCACCGGCGAGACCACGCCCTACGCCAACGTCATCCTCATCAGCGGCGTCACCTTTTGAATCATGCGCGTGCTCATCGACGCCCGCGTCATTCAGGATCACTTTCCCGGCATCGGGCGTTACGTTTTCAATCTCATTGACGCCCTGGCCCCGCAACTGGATGGCGAGTTGCTGGCGCTGACGGTTGAAAACGCGGCCAACACCCGTTATGACCTGGGTCAGTTGGCCCGCCACGCCAACGTCACCCTCATCCCCACCGACATCCCCATCTTCTCCTGGCGGGGCCAGACCGCGTTGCCGGGGCTGATTCGGCGGCTGGGACCCGATGTGGCGCATTTCCCCTACAACCTGCGCCCGCTGCGGACGGGCGTCCCCAGCCTCCTCACCCTCTACGACGTCATCCCCCGCCGTTTTCCCGAGTACTATCCGCCCTTCACCCGGGCCAGGATCGAGCTCATCCAGCGGGCCGCTATTCGCGCCTCGGATGCGTTTACGGCCATCTCGCACAGCACAGCGGATGATTTCAACGCCCTGTACGGGGTCTCCCGTCAGAAAATCGTCGTCACGCCCCTGGCTCCCGATCCCATCTTCCATCCCCGCCCGCCCGCCGCGCTGGATGACTTCCGCCGCCGAATCGATCTGCCTGATGGCTACTTTCTCTACCTCGGCTCCAACAAGCCCCACAAGAACCTGCCGCGGCTGATGCGGGCCTGGGCCAGGGTAAATGAAAAGTTAAAAGGGAAAAGTGAAAAATTGATCGTGGCCGGGCATTGGGATGCGCGTTATCCCGAAGCAAAGCTATTGGCCCGCGACCTGGGGATGCAGGACAGCGTGCGATTTTTGGGGCCGGTTGCGGGCGAGGAACTGCCGCTGTTGTATGCCGCCGCCACCGCTTTTATCTTTCCCAGCCTGTACGAGGGCTTCGGGCTGCCGGCGCTGGAGGCCATGGCCAGCGGCGTTCCGGTGGCGTGCAGCCGGGCCCCGGGCCTGAGCGAGGTTGCGGGCGAGGCGGCGCTGCTGTTCGACCCAGCCAGCGTGGACGAAATGGCGGATGCAATCCTCTGCCTGGGAACAGATGCGGCGGTGCGGGCGCAACTGAGGCGTTTGGGAACAGAACGGACGGCTGCTTTCTCCTGGCAAAAAACAGCGCAATTGACGCTGCGGGCCTATCATTTTTTGCAAAAACGTGTTATAGTGTAATCACTTTCAGTGATCGCTACATCACAGAGGCAAGATGCGATGATACGAACGCAAATTCAATTGAAAGAGAGTCAGGCGGCATACATCAAAACTGTGGCTGCCGAAGAGAATATCTCCATGGCGGAAGTGATACGCAACGCGATCGAGCTGTTGCGCGAGTCGAGAGAGAGGCCCTCGAAACGTGAACTCATGCACCGCTCGCTGGCGATCGTCGGCAAGTACAACGCGACTGAAAATGACGTTTCCGTCAACCACGACGAGTATCTGGCTGAGACTTTTGGGACATGGTGATTTTCGTCGACACATCGGCGTTGTTTGCTTTGATTAGCGGGCGAGACGTCAATCATCAGCGGGCAAAAGCGCAGTGGCGGGCGTGGTTGGATTCCCCCGACGATTTCATAATCTCCAATTATGTCCTTTTGGAGACGACGGCGTTACTCCAGAGTCGTTTGGGCATGCAGGCAGTACAGGATTTCCATGACTTGTTGCTGCCGGTGATGACTGTTTATTGGATAACGGAAGCTATCCACAAGAAAGCCTTACAGACGCTTTTGGTCGCCAACCGTCGTCGGCTGAGCCTGGTGGATTGCACCAGTTTTGCGGTGATGAATGCGTTGGGGTTACAGAGCGCCTTTACTTTTGATGATCATTTCGCCCAGGCGGGATTCATCCTCTTGCCAGGCTCCTGATTTTTCCATGCGCATCCTGCACCTCTACAAAGACTACCATCCAGTTTTGGGCGGCATCGAAAATCACCTGCGCTGGCTGGCCGAGGCCCAGGCGGTCCGCGGGCATGATGTGACCGTGCTGGTGACGAATCCGGCGGGCATGAAAACAACGGTGCGGGCGGAGAACGGCGTGCGGGTGGTGCGGGCGGCGCGGCTGGCCACGGTGGCGTCAACCCCCCTCAGCCTGGCGTTGCCCCTGCTGCTGCGCAAAGAGCGCCCGGACATCGTGCATCTGCAATTTCCCTATCCTGTGGGCGAAACCAGCCAATGGCTGCTGCGCCGGGGTCGGGCCACGGTCATCAGTTATCAGAGCGACGTGGTGCGACAGGCCGCCATCCTCCGTTTTTATAATCCAATCCTCAAGCGCGTGTTGCGGCAGGCCGACCGCATCCTGGCCTCCAGCCCCAACTACATCCAGAGCTCGCCCTGGCTGCGCCCGCTGGCGGAAAAATGCACGGTCGTTCCCCTGGGCGTCGATGTGGAACGCTTCGCGTCGCCCCGCACAGAGCGCGTGCAAACCATCCGTCGTCAATATCCCGGCCCGCTGCTGCTGTTCGTGGGCCGATTGCGCTATTACAAGGGCCTGAACTATCTCATCGCAGCCATGCGACAGATTGACGCCACGCTGCTCATCGGCGGAACCGGCCCCGAAGCCGAAATTTTGCAGGCGCAGACGCAAAAGCTGGGCTTGACCGCCAAAATTCACTTCCTGGGCGATGTCAGCGATGAAGCGCTGCCCGCCTACTATCAGGCTGCCGATGTTTTCGCGTTGCCCTCCAGCCATCGCAGCGAGGCTTTTGGCATCGTGCTGCTGGAGGCCATGGCCGCGGGGACGGCGCTCATCTCCACCGAACTGGGCACGGGCGCGTCGTGGGTGAATCAGGACGGCGTCACGGGCCTGGTGGTTCCCTCTCGGGACACGGACGCGCTGGCCCGGGCCATCAATCGCCTGCTGGCGGATGATGATCTGCGACGGGAGATGGGCAGGCGGGCGCAGGATCGAGCTCGATCCGAATTTTCGCTGCCGGCGCTGGTGGATCGGGTGATGACGATATATGATCAGGTATTGGCGAAAAAATAAAGCGGAGCGTTTAAGAATGGCTCCCCTGAAA
Organism: Anaerolineae bacterium; assembly: GCA_026985975.1. GTDB lineage: Bacteria > Chloroflexota > Anaerolineae > J102 > J102 > M2005. The sequence continues at coordinate 3,968 of JALSPL010000367.1, forward strand.
AAAGGTCGCGATCAGCAGCGACGATAGAGAAGACAGCGAAAATGGTGTGGTTTCAGCCACTTCTCCTTGGCGAAACCATGATATTTCCCTTTGCGCCTTGGCAGCTTTGCGTGAGATCAAGCTTTTTTCAGTCGATCCAAGAATGGCTCCACTGAAAGTGGTGAGGCTTTTGCAAACGACTCAATCCTGAAACATCACCGCTTTGCAAAAACGCGGTGATTACCCATATCTTACAAAAGCCGCGTCGGCCGTAGACTTTCGAGGTCTGCGAGACCTCGAAAGTCGGGTGGAGCAGTGGCAAGCGGGCCTTGTTATCGACTTATGGGTAATCACCGCGCAAAAACGCATTGTAAAAAGGAAAAAAAATTGCTATAATCAAATCAGGACGGAAGTAAAACCACCCTCTCTTTCTTTTCATCGCAGCTACCGCACTTCCATTATCATTCCAGGAGGAAATCATGGATATCGGCAAATCATTCAATTTTGTCTTCGAAGACAAAAAGTGGATCGAAAAAATTCTCATTGGCGGCATTTTGATGCTTATCCCTATTCTGGGGTCCATCCTGATGCTGGGCTACGGCGTGCAGTTGGTGCGCAACGTTCGCAATCACGAACCGGAACCCCTGCCCGAGTGGGATGACTGGGGTGCGAAGATCGCCGAGGGCTTCAAACTGTTCATCATCTATCTGTTATGGTCGCTGCCTCTCATCATTCTGAGCGTCTTGCTTATCATCCCCATGGCCATGACGGGCGATTCAGATACTGGCAATGCAGTCGCCTCATTTTTTAGTCTTTGCTTCGGTTGTTTCGCCCTCCTTTACAGCATAATCGTGTGGCTGGCCGTCCCTGGCATCACCATCAAATTCTCCGAAACCGGTGAATTTGGCGACGGCCTCAAGTTCGGCGAAATCCTGAATTTCACCAAAGAGCATCTGGGCCAGATCATCGTCGTCATCATCGTTTCCTGGCTGGTTTATATGGTCGCCGGGCTGCTGGGCTCATTGCTCTGCGGCATCGGCCTGCTTTTCACCATGTTCTGGGCCAGTCTGGTGCAGTATCACCTGATCGCCCAGATCGGTCTTGCGGAGAGCAAGCCCGAGCGCCCGCTGGAAACCCTTGGCGCCGTGGAGCCGGCTGCCGAATTGCCTGAAACCACCGAGACTGACGGTGAGAACGAGTAACCGACCTGCATTCTCACAGCATGAACACCGAAGCCCCCGTGAAAACGGGGGTTTCTTTCGCTTCAAATCATGAACGAAAGAGATGACGTCCATCGGCGCAAACCAGAAGACAAGAGCTGGGACGACTGGATCGAGGACAAAATCCGTGCGGCCCAGGAAAAGGGGCTGTTTGACAACCTCAGCGGCAAAGGTAAGCCCTTGCCCGACCGACGCAATCCTTTCTTGCCCGAAGAGGAGCAACTGGCGTATGATTTGTTGCGTGACAGCGGTCACACCCTGCCCTGGATCGAGGAGGGCAGGGAGATCGACGCCCGAATTGAGAAGGCTCGCCGCCTGTTACAACGCCGCTATCGCTGGTATCTGGCCGAGCGGGATCGGCACCCGGGCCATGAATTGTTGATGCTGGAGCAGGTCTGGCGCGGATATCGACAGGCGTTCGAAGCGGAAATCAAGGCCATCAACGACAGCATTCGTCTTTACAATCTCAAAGCCCCCACGCTCAGTCTGCACAAAAACATCCTCATTCTTGCCGAAGAATATGAACGACTTCGATCCTCGAACCAATGATCTACACCAAAACAGCTTCGTTTTCGACGCCCATTGCGACACTCTGGGCCACGCCACAGCCCATCCCTTCAGCCGACGCGACTTGTTGCAATGGGGGCAACGGGGTCATCTCGATCTACCGAGGATGCGGGCCGGCGGCATCAACGCCCAGATCTTCGCCTGCTTTCCGGGCGTCGAGCGCCTGAGCGCCAACGCCACCAGCGGCGCGCTGCAACGAGTGGAGGCGCTTTATGATCTCATCGACAAGGCCCCCGCACAGATCACCCTGGTGCAAACCGCTGATGAGCTGGCCCGACTCACGCCCGACGGCCCCATCGGCGCGATTTTGGGCCTGGAGGGCGTGGAAGCCCTGGATGGACAGATGCGCTTGCTGCGCACTTTTCACCGACTGGGCGTGCGCAACATCGGCCTCACCTGGGATCGACGCAATGCGGCAGCGGACGGCCTGGGCGCAGACACAGCGTTCGGGCTGACGCCTTTCGGGCGGGAACTGGTGCAGGCCTGCAACGAGCTGGGCGTCATGGTGGATGTATCGCATCTCAACGACGCCGGGCTGGAAGATGTGCTGGCCATCAGCAACAAGCCCATTATCGCCAGCCATTCCAACGCCAGCGCCGTGTTCGATCACCGCCGCAATCTCAGCGACGAGCAGATTCGGGCCATCGCCGACCGGGGCGGCGTCATCGGCGCCACCTTCGTCAGCCATTTTCTCACTGCAAACTTCCGCGAAGCCACCCTGGACGACCTGCTGGATCACATCGATCATCTGGTGGATGTCGGCGGCGTCGACCATGTGGGCATCGGCTCCGACTTCGATGGCAGCTTGCCCCCACCCCGGTTGGATAGCGGCGAAAAATATCCGGCGGTGACCGCGGGCCTGCTGCGCCGCGGCCATACGTTCGAAGACATCCGTAAGATCCTGGGCGAAAATCTCCGCCGCGTCTTCCTCGAAGTTCTGTCCTGAACGTCCATGCAGCTCCAGATTGATTTGTCCCTCCCTCGACCGCCATCCGAGACCACCATCGTCGTCGCCATGAGCGGCGGCGTCGATAGCTCGGTGGCCGCGGCGCGTCTGGTGGAGGCGGGGTATCGGGTGTTGGGCGTGATGTTGAAGTTGTGGGTGGACCCGTTCGAAGATATCGCCCAGGCCCGAGAGAACCGCTGCTGCACCTTCGAGGCGGTCAGCGACGCCCAGCGCATCGCCGAACAACTGGACATCCCCTTTCGGCTCATCGACGTCAGCCAACTGTTCCGCAAGACAGTCGTCGATTATTTCATCCAGGAATACAGCAGCGGGCGCACGCCCAATCCCTGTCTGGTCTGCAACCGCCGCGTGCGTTTTGATTACATGTTGAGCTACGCTCAAAAGGAGATGGGAGCCGATTTTCTGGCCACCGGGCATTACGCCCGATTGCGCCGGACGCAGGCGGGCGTGCAGTTACTGCGCGGCGCAGACGCCCGCAAAGACCAATCCTACGCGCTCAGCCTGATCCCGCAGGAAAAATTGCGCCATCTCTGCTTTCCGGTGGGAGAATTCACCAAGCCCGAAGTGCGGGCGCTGGCCCGGCGCTATGGCTTGCAGGTGGCGGAGAAGAGCGAAAGTCAGGATCTATGTTTCACCAGCGATTATCGGAGATTCCTCGGGCATTGGGCCGCCGAAGCCATCCATCCCGGTCCCATCCTGGATATCGATGGGCGAGAACTAGGACGACATCGGGGCCTGCCCTTTTACACCATCGGACAACGCAAGGGGCTGGGACTGAGCGCCCCCGAACGATTGTTTGTCATCGAACTGGACGCCGAACGTAATGCACTCATCGTCGGGCCGGCCGCAGCCCTGGGGCGAGACCGTCTGCAGGCGGCCGACATCAACTGGCTCATCCCCCCCCCCGACGCCCCCATCCGAGTCACCGCCAAAATCCGCTACAAGTCCGCCGACCATCCCGCTTCCATCATCCCCCTGTCCACCACCAGCGCCGAAGTGCGCTTCGACGCCCCCCTGCGTGACCTCACGCCGGGCCAGGCGGTCGTTTTTTACCAGGGAGAACAGTGTTTGGGCGGCGGCGTCATCGAAAGCGTATGAATCATCTGAACATCCCGCCAGCGATTATCATCATCCTCATCCTGCCCATTCTTTATGGCGCCATTTTCCATTTGTGGAAAGGCAAAACCTGGCGCGATATGGCGTCTTACGTCCTTGTCGCCTGGGCCGGATTCATCATCGGCCAAATTTCGGGCGCTTTTCTGCAACTGGACGTGCTGAAACTGGGACAAGTACACGTCATCGAAGGCACACTTTTTGCATGGCTGTTGATGCTTGCCTTTGCATGGCTGAAAGGGTAAAATAAACAAAATGCTTATTCACATCCGAGGTAATAGCCGTGCTCGCTAATTTTCGAGATGTTTCTATTATCCTGTTGGCGTTGGAAACCATCGTCATTGGCGTCATTCTTCTGCTCCTTCTCTGGCAAGTGCGAGCGTTGGTGTTGCTGCTGAGAGACGAAATCAAGCCAATTCTGAAAGACGCCCAGGAAACCACCAAAACCGTCCAATCCACCACGAAATTCGTGGGCAAACGCGTTGCCAAACCTGCGGTGGGCGCCATCAGCTTCGTGGCCGGGATCAAGGGCGCCATTCGGGCCATGAAGGCGGACATCGCTCCCCCAGACCCGCTGCATGACGCCGCCTCGACAACCGTTATTCATAGCGATTCCGTAGAAAAATCGCCGCCTGCGCCCAAATCTCCTATCAATGAATAGCTTTACGTTTGGCCTGTGGACCGGCGTCATCGCCGGAATTACTTTCGCTGCATTGATGAAACAGAGCAGCCGCGAGCCCTCTATGGAGGAAAAACTGTTGGGACCTCACGCCGCCCGCGGTATGACGCCAGTTGCCGGCGCTCCGCGTACGGCTCCCGGCAACCTGGCCGATGCGTTGGCGCAACGAGAGAAAACGCAAACCGGGATGTAAAAGAAGCGGCGTTGATTTGGATCGCTCGGCAAAACTTGACAAAAGGCCCGCAATCCCCTAAACTTATCCTTGCTCATTTCCCGGGGCTGTAGCTCAGCTGGGAGAGCGCTACAATCGCACTGTAGAGGTCAGGGGTTCGAATCCCCTCAGCTCCACCTAGCCTGGCCACCCGGGCAAAACTTTGACAACGCAAGATGCAAATGCTGCGAACAGGAGTAGTAGGTTCGCCCGCAAGCGAGTCGGAGATCGTGAAAGCCCGGCAGAGCGGCCCGCGGGCCCGCATCAGACCGAACTCGCCTGGAAGCAGCGCCGGTGAAAGCCTTTTCGGGGCAATAGCCGGCGCCGGGTTCGCCCGTTATCGCGATGAGAGAGGTCAGAACAGACTTCGGGGCTGTAGCTCAGCTGGGAGAGCACCACAATGGCATTGTGGGGGTCAAGGGTTCGAGTCCCTTCAGCTCCACCAACCGAGGCCGGTCGTTTTATGCGACCGGTCTCCTGTTCTGACAATCAGGGTGGCACCGCGGAATCCCTTCGTCCCTGCTGGACGAGGGGATTTTTGTTTTGGGTGCGTCCCAACCTGGCCGAGCCAGAACCAAAGAGGAACACAGAGTTTCACAGAGATTGCCAGAGAATCACAGAGAAATCTCTAAAAATCCTCTGTGAAGCTCTTGATTTTCCTCAGTGGTTCTCTGTGTAACTTTTTGCTCCGCGTACAAGAACTGGGTCGCCTGAAAAAAGCCTTACCACGGAGGCGCAGAGGGCGCAGAGGAAGAAAAAGGTGGAGGTTCGGATGTCTTTTCTCTGTGAACTGCCATGATTTTCTCCGTGTTCTCCGTGTCTCTGTGGTAAAATAACCTTTTTTCAGCGGAGCCAGAACTTCACTGTCAAGATGCTATTTCAGTAGTAATGCTCTCAACTCATTTAGGACGCACCCTTTTGTTTTTG
>JALSPL010000368.1 GCA_026985975.1 Anaerolineae bacterium
TTCGACCACATGGTCGCCCGCCTGGAGGCTGCGTTTCAGGCCCAGCGACGCTTTGTGGCCAACGCCGCACACGAGCTGCGCACGCCCCTCACCGCCATCCGCGGCTCGCTGGAAGTGCTAATGCGAGGGGCGCAGGATGACCCGGCGGCCGCGGCCCGGCTCACTCAGGGCATGTACCGGGAGGTGGTGCGCCTTTCCCGTCTTTCCGAGCAACTCCTTGATCTCTCCCGCATCGGCGCTCCCGCCGCCATCCACAAACAGTCGGTGGCGCTAACGTCATTCTTCGAAGCCTTTCTGGCCCAGGCGCAATTGCTGGCCCGGGAGCGCACCGTGGCGCTGGAGCCGGGCCCGGACATCACCCTGTTTGCCGACCCGGACGCGCTCACCGAGATGCTTTTCAACCTGGTGGACAATGCCGTACAGCACACAACCGAGGGCGGCGTTATCACCCTGGGCTGGGCCGCGAAAGGGGATACAACCGAGCTGTGGGTGGCGGACGATGGCGAGGGCATCGCCCCCGAAGACCTGACCCACATCTTCGAGCCTTTCTACCGCGGCGACGCCTCCCGCTCCCGGCGGCAGGGCGGATCGGGCCTGGGCCTGGCCCTGGTGCAGGCGCTGGCGCAGGCGCACGGCGGGCGCATCAGCGTCAGCAGTCAACCGGGCCAGGGGGCGCGGTTTACCATCACGCTGCCGTCGGGCGAGACGGATGTTTGAGACGAGCAAACAGATCGGCCAGATCTTCGCCCGATTCGCACCAAAACACGTTTTGGGAGATCCCCTGCAAAGTGTCTGAAATGTCTGCTCCGGCCCGGGCGATGGTGATGATGGGGATGCCCCGGGCTCGGGCGTCAGAAATGGGCTCAATGTGCGGGCGCATGGTGTGCGGACCTGAGCAAAAAGCCCCCACCGAATTCCCGGCGGGGGCTTTGTTTCGGTTGGAGGTGCGACGCACTTGAAGCAAACGCCCGGATGACGCACAACCGGGTCGCCCGGGAGGGCGGTCATTCACGCCGCCAACGCCCGAGGCAAGTGCGTCGCACCTGCGCTGCTTTACTCGCTCAGCATCCGCCGCAATACCGTGTGCAAAATGCCGCCGTTGCGGTAGTATTCCACCTCGACGGGGGTGTCGATGCGGCTGATGGCCTGGAATTCGGTGACTTTGCCATCATCCGCAGTGGCCCGCACGGTAAACTCCTGGCCCGCCTGCATGTCGTTGTCCAGGCCCAGGATGTCGTAAGTCTCGAAGCCGGTCAGGCCCAGGCTCTCGGCGCTCTCGCCCGGCTTGAATTGCAACGGCAAGATGCCCATGCCCACCAGGTTGGAGCGATGAATGCGCTCGAAGCTCTGGGCGATGACCGCCTTGACGCCCAACAACTGCGGGCCTTTGGCCGCCCAATCGCGGCTGGACCCGGTGCCGTACTCTTTCCCGGCAATGACCATCAGAGGCGCGCCATCTTCCTGATACTTCATGGCCGCGTCGAAGACGCTCATCTGCTCGCCCGTGGGCTGATACACGCTGTAACCGCCCTCCACGCCCGGAACCAGCTTGTTGCGGATGCGGATGTTGGCGAAGGTGCCCCGCATCATCACCTCATGATTGCCGCGGCGGCTGCCGTAGCTGTTCCACTCGCTGCGCGGCACGCCGTGCTCCAGCAGGTAACGGGCCGCAGGGCTGTCGGGGGCGATGGGCCCGGCAGGGGAGATGTGGTCGGTGGTCACGGTGTCGCCCAGCAGCAACAGCACTTTGGCTCCGGTGATAGGCTGGATGTCGGGCATCTCGGGCGTCACATCCACAAAGAAAGGCGGCTCTTTGATGTAAGTGCTGTCATCGGGCCAGTCATACACCTCGCCGCCCGAGACCGGAATCTCATTCCAGGCCTCGTTGCCATCATAAACGCTGCCATATTCTTCCTCGAACATCTCCGGCTTTAGCGATTGGCGGATGGTAGCGCGAATTTCTTCCTGCGTGGGCCAGATGTCCTTCAAATACACCGGCTCGCCATTGGGATCATGGCCGATAGGATCGTTGTTCAGGTCGATATCCACCGTGCCCGCCAGGGCGTAGGCCACCACCAACGGCGGCGACGCCAGATAATTGCCCTTGGTCAACGGGCTGACCCGACCCTCGAAGTTGCGGTTGCCGCTGAGCACCGACGTCACGGCCAGATCGCCCGCCACCACCGCCTTGCGGATGGGTTCGGGCAGGGGCCCGCTGTTGCCGATGCAGGTGGTGCAGCCGTAGCCCACGATGTGGAAACGCAGCGCTTCCAGATAGGGCATCAGGCCCGCGGCCTCCAGATAGCGCTTCACCACCTTGGAGCCGGGCGCCAGACTGGTCTTCACCCAGGGCTTCACATCCAGCCCCATCTCCACCGCCTTCTTGGCCACCAGCCCGGCGCCGATCATCACGCTGGGATTGCTGGTGTTGGTGCAGGAGGTGATGGCGGCAATGACCACATCGCCGTGGGTGAGATCGAACTTCATGCCATCCTCGTCCACCGTCACCTTCTTGCCCAGGTCTTCCTCTTTCAGGCCGATGCCCTGCGGGCCGGGAGGCGCAGTCAGCGCCCGATGGAACTCTTTTTGCATATCAGCCAGGCGGATGCGGTCGGCCGGGCGTTTGGGGCCGGCCAGGCTGGGCTCCACCGTGCCCATATCCAGCTCCAGCACCGCTGTGTATTCGGGGTCTGGACTGTCATCGGTGCGGAAGAGGCCCTGGGCTTTGGCGTAGCGGGCCACCATCTCCACCAGCTCAGCGCTGCGGCCCGTGCTCGCCAGATAACGCAGCGTCTCGTCATCCACCGGGAAAAAGCCCATGGTGGCGCCATATTCGGGGCTCATGTTGGCGATGGTCGCCCGATCGGCCAGGCTCAGTTTGCTGAGCCCGGCGCCAAAGAACTCGACGAATTTGCCCACCACGCCGAACTTGCGCAGCATCTCGGTCACCGTCAACACCAAATCGGTGGCCGTGGCGCCTTCGGGCAGCTCGCCCGTCAGCTTGAAGCCCACCACGTCGGGGGTGAGCATGAAGATGGGCTGGCCCAGGATCACCGCCTCGGCCTCGATGCCGCCCACGCCCCAACCGACGACGCCCAGGCCGTCGATCATGGTCGTGTGGCTGTCGGTGCCCACCAGGCTGTCGGGATAAGCCACGCGCTCGCCATCGACGTCATTCATCTGCACCACTTTGGCCAGATACTCCAGGTTGACCTGATGGATGATGCCGGTGTCGGGGGGCACGGCGCTGAAATTCTCGAAGGCCTGACTGCCCCATTTCAGGAACTCGTAGCGCTCGCGGTTGCGCTGAAATTCCCGCTCGGCATTATAGAACAGGGCATACAGCGAACCAAAGCGATCCACCTGCACCGAATGATCGATGACCAGATCCACGGGGTTGTGGGGATTGATGCGGGAGGGGTTTTTGCCCTGGCGGGCCATCTGACTGCGCAGGGCCGCCAGATCCACTACCGCAGGCACGCCCGTAAAATCTTGCAGGATGACGCGCGCTGGTTTGAAGGGCATCTCGCCCCGCTGGCCATTAGGCTGCCAGTTGGCCAGCTTCGCCACATCCTCCTCGGTGATGGCGAAGCCATCCACCTGACGCAAAGCCGCCTCCAGCAACACCTTAATGGAATAGGGCAGGCGCGAGATGTTCGCAATGCCCTGCTCTTCCAGCGCGGCCAGTCGATACATCACCGCCGGACCGCTGCCGGTTTCAAAGGTCGTTCGGGCTCCGAATGTATTTTTTAGACTCATAAGTTTTTCTCCATAGAGACGAGGCCACAACACTGTGACGCTGAAAAGGTGTGTTTGACCTTCATTATAGCACGAGAAACAGCGTCCCAGAGAAAAATCCCCTACTTTTCACGAACGGAAGCAACGATATCCGCCTCAATCATAATCTTCTAAAATGTCGCTATTGATGCGAATTTGCTGGGCGATGCGCTGCAATGAGATGTTCTCGCGGGCGTCCAGATCGCCGATCAGGTCATGACGGATGGCGATGGTAAGCTTGGCCAGCTCGCGCATCAACACATCTTCATCCTCCTCGCTGATCTCCGACTCGCCATCATCCTCGGGCGATTCCACCAGCCGGGTGAAGGTGCGGATGAATTGCTCGAATTGCATCAGCACCTCCGGATCGGCCACCAGCGCCAGCTTGTGATTGAGGAACTTGAGGGTGATGATGTCGGCGTCGCTGGCCTCGCCCGCCAGCATGATGGATTTCAGGTGATCCAGCAAATCCATGTAAATCTCGCTTTTCAGATCGAGATATTTGATGCTCTCCTCTTTCTTCAACTCCACCTCCGTCTGTTTGTTCAGCAAAACGGCGGTGATGAGGATGGTGATGATGGCGCCCACAAAGGCGAGGATGATCTCCTGCGAAAAGGGCAGACCGTCGGAAAAATCATAGAGATAGCGGAAAAAGAGATAGCTGAGGACGATAAGCAAGATGCTCAGGGTCAGAAATATCAGCGTATCTCGCCGGGTTTTGTTCGTCATGTCTGGCTCCACAAAAAACGGGGCGGAGATGGCGCTCCGCCCCGTCGGCTGGTGAGAAAAATCAAAGCCCCAGGGCTTTTTTCAGCTCGGCGACAACGTAATCCTGCTGCTCGTCGGTGAGCTCGGCGTAGATGGGCAGGGAGAGCACCTGCTGCGACGCCTTTTCCGAAACGGGGAAGCGGCCTTCTCCCTGCCCGAGGAATCGGTAGGCGGGCTGCAAGTGCAGCGGGATGGGATAGTGCACCCCTACGCCCACGCCCGCATCCTTCAGATGCTGCACCACCGCGTCCCGATCATAGCCTTCATCCAGACGGATGGTGTAGCAATGATACACCGGCTCGGCGCCGGGCAGATGCTGGGGGACAGTCAGTGGCAGATCCGCCAGCAAAGCCGCGTAGCGCGCGGCCCGATCCCGGCGGGCGGCGTTCCAGGCATCCAGATGCGGCAGCTTCACACCCAAAATCGCGGCCTGCATCCCGTCCAGACGGTGGCCGTAGCCCAATTCGTCATGCTCGTATTTGGTCATGCGGCCATGATTGCGCAGCTTGGCCACCCGCTCCGCCACCTGGGGATCATCGGTGACCACGGCGCCGCCATCGCCGTAGCAGCCCAGATTTTTGCTGGGGTAGAAGGAAAAACAGGCGGAATCGCCCAACGAGCCCGCTCGCCGCCCCTTGTAACGGCTGCCGTGGGCCTGGGCCGCGTCCTCGATGACGATGAGGCCATGCTTCTCGGCAATGGCGTTGATGGCGTCCATATCCGCGGGCTGGCCATAGAGATGCACCGGCATGATCGCCTTGGTGGCGGGCGTTATCGCCGCCTCGATACGGGCCGGGTCGATGTTGTAGGTGACGGGATCGATATCCACGTAGACGGGCCGGGCGCCCACCTGCGAGATGGACTCGCCGGTGGCGAAGAAGGTGAAGGGCGTGGTGATAACCTCATCGCCCGGGCCAATGCCGTGGGCCAGCAGCGCCAAAAACAGGGCGCCGGTGCCGCTGGAAACGCCCACAGCGTATTTTGCTCCGCAAAATTCGGCGAAAGCCTCCTCGAACTGAGAGACTTCTTTACCCATGATGAAGGATGTGTTATCGATGACGCGCTGAATGGCGTCGTCGATTTCCGGTTTGATGTTTTGATATTGCGTTTTGAGATCAACCAACGGGATATTCATAAGAATTGAACCTTTCGAGAATTTGATGAGTGTTTGAAAGACGCAGTAACGGATGAACTATCATCCTCCGTGCGTCAGGTGATAAGCGTCTATTTTTCGTTCCAGCTCTTTGATGCGCTGCTGATGCTCCGCGATGGTTTCCTGCAAGCGGGCGGGAGGCTGGCCGCCGTGGCGGGCCGCGGCCACTTCCAGCCGCCCCAGACGCTCGCGATAGATCCTGAGCTGCTCCTGCCAATAGATAACTTCCTCTTGCAGCCCCGCCTGCGCCATCTCTTGCACCGAGGCGTCGGTGATTTCAGAGCCTTCCACAGTCAACTTGTCAAGATTCTCGGCCAGCCAGCGATGGAAAAAGGCGTTGCCGATGGTGAGCCGATTCTCGCCTGCCGCGCGAGTATACCCTAGCCCTGTCATCACGTAAAGATACATCCGCACATCGACGAGATCGACGCCCAGCGCCCGACTGACGCCTGCAGCGTCGTCGGTTTGCTCGGTAAGGTGCATCAAAATTTTACGCTCAGTGGGAGAAAGATGCTGGAATTGCAGTCGGAACAGCGACGCCAGCATGGAATCCACCACGACATCCTGTTTTCGAGGCAGGCGCAGGCTGTGATCGGGCCGATAGAGATGATAGCAGAGCCATTGCAGCAGATAAGGATGATCGCCCGTATAGTAATGAATGCGGCGGATGGCGTCCCGGCTCACCTGCACAGGATTGCGCTGCTGCTGCCGCACCAGTTGCTCGGCGTCCGCCGGTTCCAGACCATCGATGTAGAGCGGCGCAAAATCATAGAGAAAGGGCGATGTGGGCCAGTCGCGGGTGACATCATGCAGTCGCGCCAGCGATTTGGTGGAGGCCATCACCACCCGCAGATTGGCGGGGCGCTGAAAGGCCGCCCGCAATCGCTGCACCGCGGCTGGTTCATCCTGGGCGATGGCGATGAGCGATTCGGGCTCATCGATGAGCAGCAAAATGCGCACATCATGCTTCTGCGCCTGACGACACACCTTGCGCAGCACATTGGCGGCGTCTTCCTCTGTCAGCGACGCCAGATCCACGCCCAGCCGCGCCAGCCGATCTTCCCGATCTTCCAGCGCAAAAACCAGCTCGTCTCGCAGATCATCGGCAGACGTGCAGCCTTGCATGTCCCAATAGACCGGCAGATAATCCTTGCGCCCCTGTTGATCCAATTGGCGCAGCAGCGATGTCTTGCCCACGCGTCGCGAGCCAATCACCCAGATGTAATTATCCGAACCCAGCAGGATGTACTGACGCAGATCGACATGGCCGTAATAGCGACGGCCATTGACCCAGCCGCCGATGGTGTAGGGGTTGCGATAGCTGGCGGAAGACATGGTTGACCTACCGGGACGTAATCTCGAATTGATAAGAGGCGGTTTCTACAGTGACAGGAGCCAGCGCCGAAATGACCAGCGTCAAATCATCACGGGTCTGCACGCCCGTCAGATGCAATTCGCCGTGGCCGCTCTCGTCCACTGTCATGCGATGCACCGTCACATCGCCATCGGGCAGCGGTTCGATAACCTGCACCAACCAACGCTGTCGCAGCGTATTGTTGGTCAGCAGCCAGCCCTCCGAATCCCAATCACCCGGACCGTTTTCGAAATCTTGAAAATAGTCGATTTCGGGGATGGAAACGCTGTCGATGAACATGCCCGGCTCCGTCACCGCGGCGTCGGTGACATATTCGAAACGCACCAGGATAGCCTCCCCGGCGTACGCCGCCAGATCCACCCGCTCCTCCACCCAGCCGGGAGCGCTGCCGTTGCTCTGGCCGGTGTATCCGGGCCCATAGGCGTTGCCATTGGGATTGTCATCGGTGGTGCGGCTGGTGCGTAGCATCGTCCAGGTTTGACCGCCATCTTCGCTGACTTCGATATATGCGTAATCCCACAGCTCTTCGATATCGTACCAGGTGAAGAAATGCAATGTGGCGGCGTCGGTTGTCGTCAAATCCACCGGGAAGGTCAATCGCGTGTCCGATTCGTCGACGCGGTTGCTCCACCAGGCCCAGCGCCCGCTATGCGCATCGGTGGCAGCCAGCCGTGTGGCGGCGTCGCCGTCAAACGTGATAGTGAGAGCGTCCGCCGGAGGAAAAGTGACGTAATCAGCAGCGTACTGATGGACAATGCCCGAAGCGTTGACAGGCAACACGCTGAATGCTTCCTCAGGGTGCATTTTATCGAGTTGATAATCAGGATAGCTCCAGCGGCCATCTCCTACGGAGTCATCATCCAGCCAGTTGGCGATGACCCAGTCGGCGAAGAAGTCATCCGCCGTCATCCCGGAGCCGAGCTGCCGTAGCACATCATCGACCGATTCCATGCCATTGGCGGGATCCGCCACCAGCGCCTTGGTGGCGTCATCGCCAAAACGGCTGAGAAAATAGGAGAGGAAAAGATAGGCGTTGCCATAGTGGACATAGCTTTCGTCGCTGTCGGGCCAGGCGTTGAGCTGAACGTCGGGGCCCTGGGCGAAGACGCTGTCGGGCCGCAGGCCGCTGGACCGCTTGAGGCCGTTCAACTGCATGGCCAGCTCGGAAGCGCCCTCGTTCAGCCAGGTGGATTCATTCAGATCCTGATGCCAGTGAATCATATGTTGGAATTCATGGGCCAGCGTGCCATTATAAAAGGTGGTTCCGGGCTTGTTGTTGTCCACATTGAGATAAAACATCTCTTTTTCATTTGAAAAGGGATGGATGACCGCGGGAATTTCATCGGCCGAGGAATAATAGCCGGCGATGGTTTCGCCCAGTCCGCTGGCATGCAGCACATGCAGCCGCGGATCATTATCGATGCCTGGCGTCCATTCACTGCCAAAGAATTCTCGATCGGTGGGATAAATTTGTTCGTCGAAGAATTTGGCGGCCTTGCGCAAATCCTTTGTCTTTACCTTGGAGCCGACCTCGCGCCACATGTAAACATGCTCGCCCTTGACCACCAGTTCGGCATCGATCTGCCAGTTTTCGTCGGTGTCGCTGTTGCTCACCCAGAAGGAGATGACGTCGCCTTCTTCATACACGGGAGGCGTATCATTCACCACGCGCTGGACGACGCCCAATTCGGGACGCAGGCGGGCGGCCAGATCGATGGGGTCGTTGGGCGGGACTTCCACCGACTGCAGTAGCTCTTCTGTGGAAGGGGCGTCAGGTGCGGGCGTAGCGCCCGGAAGCGGCGTGGGCGTGGGGAAAGGCGTGGCGGTGGGGCCCATGGGAGTGATGGTGGGAAGAGGCTTGACAGGCGTCATCGTTGCCTCACTGCCGGGAGAAATAGGCGCAGAGCGGCCCTCAAGGGTCTGCATAACATAGACGCCCGCACCGCATGTGGTGGAAATCGCGCAGCAGGAAAGAAGCAAAATCAGCAGGATGAGCAGAAGCAGCGTATTTTTCGACATAGCTAAGGTTGTGTCCAACAGGATTCGGAGAGGGGAATTTCTTCACCGGTGACGGCGCGCACGCCTTCGGGCTCCAGATCGATGTAAGTGCGGCTGTAGGGAAGATAAAACCAGGTGTAGATGCGAAAACAAACCCGCTGATGTTCACCATCAGGGGCGGGGCGCACATCCTCCAGCGCCAGGCGCCGATCCATGAATCCCCGCAGACCGAGCTGCCAACGCCAATCGCGGGCGGCGTTGATGACAAGACGCTGCTCCGGGCCTGAAGGATGCGGCTGCGGTGGTGAAATCCACAGGGGCAGCGTGGCCAGCGGCAGGACGATGAGCAAGGCGACAAAAAGTAAGCGTTGCTTCCACGAACGGGCGAACCAACGAAATCGACGCCCCAGCCAGGCAATCAAACCGCCGAAGGCAAGCAACACAGCATAATAGAAAAATGCGTTGCGCACAAATGAGACCGGATCGAAGAAAACGATACCGCCTGTCTCAATGCGATGCGTCAGGAACGGAAATCCCCGCCATCCCGGACACA
>JALSPL010000369.1 GCA_026985975.1 Anaerolineae bacterium
GGGTCGGCGTAGGCTTTGGGGATGCCAAAATCCGCCGCGGCCTTTTGCGCGGCCTCTTCGAAGATGTCGGCCACAGCCAGCAGCCGGGCGCCGGGGATGCGATGGGCGATGTCGCCGGCGTGCTGGCGTCCAATGCGCCCTGCGCCGATGAGTCCCAGGTTGATTGGTCTTGTCATGCGATTTATCCTTGCCGTATGACAGGCAGATCGAAATGAAACGATTGGATGGCGGACGGGCGTGAGGCGTGAAACGCTGCTAGTCACGCTTCACGCCTCACGTTTTACATCTTTACCACTGCGGTCGTACGATGATCTTGCCATCCTTGCGTTCAGTGGCTTTGGCGATGGCTTCCACCGTGTCGTCCAGCTTGTAGCGGGCGGTGATGATGGGGCTCAGGTCCAGACGGCCCGAGGCCACCATGCGGATGACGTTGGGGAAGGTCTCATGGCCCGAGTGGCCCTGGGCGCCGAAGACCTGGCTGCGCCGCACTTGCAGCACCTCCAGGAACATGGGCACGCGTTGCGCCGCGCGGCCAATCTGCACGATCTTGCCATTGATAGCCAATGACTTCTCCATCTCGGGCACGGTCAGTTGCGGCGCGCCCGCGGCCTCCACCATCATGTTGAAGCCCTCGCCCTTGCTCAACGCCATCATCACTTCGTGAGGAGCGACCTCGCGCGGATCGTACACATAATCCGCGCCCACCAGCTTGGCCAGCTCGCGGCGCTCGGGCGAGACTTCGAAGGCGACAATGCGGCCCGCGCCCGCGGCCTCCAGCAGGCCCACCGCGGCCAGGCCGATGGGGCCCGTGCCAAAGACGGCTGCATAGTGGCCCGGGCGGATGCCGCCGCCCCGTTCGAAGATGCCATTGTAAGCCACAGTGGTGGGCTCGGTCAGAGCAGCCAGCTCCACGCCCTTTTCCAAGCCGTGCCGCTCCAGAATGCCATCCACCTTCCAGCAGAATTTCTCATCCACCGCGATGTATTTGGCGAACGCGCCGGGGATGGTGAAGCCGATCTCTTCCAGATTTTCGCAATGGTTGGGGTAGCCGTTGCGGCAGGGGGTGCAGCGCCCGCACCAGATCATCTCCTCGGTGGTGACATAGTCGCCCACCTTGAGCATGGTCACTTCCGGGCCCACCTCCACCACCTTGCTGGAAAATTCGTGGCCGAGGATGGTGGGGAATTTGGTGAGGCCAGGATAGAGAATGTAGCCATCTTCGTCGGTCTCGTAGAAGTGCATGTCGGAGCCGCAAACGCCGCAAGCCTGCACCTCCAGCAGCACATCGTGGGGGCCGAGCTCCGGGTCGGGCCATTCCCGCACTTCCAGCTTGGGATAACGCCACACATTGTTGCCCGAGATGGCCTTGCCAGTTTCTTTTTCCCAGTCGCTGACCTTGTAATCAGGACGGGGGTCCCATTTTGCATCAAGCACTAAGCCTTTCATGTTTGTTCGACCTCGTTTTGAGATGAGAGTGATTTGGGGATGATACTTGATTGAACCTTTCGCTTTTGTCTTGCGCACACGTGTGCTCATGGCAAAAAAAGAAAACGCAGTGTCCAGTTTTCAGTAAACAGCATAATGAATCGTCTGCTTCAGCGCACCAGCAAACAAGAGACAGGGCTGCGGTCGATGATTTTGCGGTTAGAAATTAACGAGGTGGTGGGCAGATTTGCGTTTCTTGGGATAGCGCCTCCTTTTTCATACGTTGTTCCCAAAAGGGACGGCCGACATATTGGTATTTTCAAGCGCCGCAACAGAATTGCGAACGACCAGCTTGCAGGCCAGGACGCGATTCTGAATGGTTTTTTCGTGAAGAAGATCCAACGCCATCCGCATGGCGGCCCGCCCCATGGCCTCGCGGGGTTGACGCACCGTCGTCAGGGGAGGCGTCACAAATTCGGTGGCCTCGATGTCATCGAAACCGATCAGGCTGATATCTTTGGGAATGCGTACGCCCATCTCCCGAGCCGCAATCATCACGCCAATGGCTGTGAGGTCATTGTAGGCCAGGATGGCCGTAGGGCCTTGGGCCCAAAGCTCCTGCAAGGCCCGCCGGCCCGCCGCCACATCTTTTCGCTCGGTTGGCGCTACGATCAGGCTGGCGTCCGCCGTCAATCCAGCTTCCGAGAGCGCCAGTTCATAACCGCGCTGGCGCATCTGCGAAGAATGACGTCGGGAAGCAGAGCCGAGGTAGGCGATGCGTCGATGCCCCAGATTGATGAGATACGACACGGCCTGCTGTGCGCCGCTCGTTTGGTCGCATGTCACCGAATAAAGATATTCACCCTTGACCATGTTGTTTACCAACACAATAGGGACGCCGAAACGTTGCAGATGCTCACTGTAATGATCGCCCACCCGCGAAGCGGTGACGATGACTGCGTCTACTCGACGTTGCCGCAAATTCTCCACCACGGCCATCTCCCGATCCGGATTGGAATGTGAGGCGCCCAACAGCACCGTGTAACCCGCCTCGCCCGCCACCTCTTCGATGCCCGCCACGATGCCCGCCACAAAAGGGTCTGAGATGGTGGTGACGACGACGCCCACTGTTTTCGTTCGCCCCCGCACCAGGCTTTGGGCCAGGGCGTCGGGCGCGTATCCCAGCGCATCGGCCAGCTCGATGATGCGGGCCCGGGTCTCCTCGCTCATGCGGCCCGTGCCCTGCAGAGCGCGGCTCACCGTGGAATGGCTGACGCCCGCCTGCTGGGCAATATCCTTGATGGAGACGCGCTTTTTCATCAAGACATCCTTCTGTGGCGAGAAATGGTCACACGTGTGACCAAGGATGCAATCACGCCGAGCAAACGTGTGCTCAACTGTCAGACAGTATAGCAAGCCACCGGGCGTTTGTCAAGGGGTTTTTGGCGGTGGAAACTGTATCAATTTAGTCGCTCGTATTCAATCGCCTCCGGGAGGTGGCGGCAAAAAGCTATCCTAACCAGAACGCCATCGCCACCTCCCGGAGGTGAGCTTGCCCAAATAGAACGCACAACATCGATTGCTAGAATACCACAGACCAGATTGATGTAGCGTTTTCAAAAATTCATGCCGCCAGAGGCCAGTCTTCGTACACGGCTTCAGCTTGTTTCATGATACGCCTGAGCAAGAACTGGAATTGCTCACCCTTGATGCGGCGCCTGCGCAGCACCCGTTTCACTGCGCTTTCCACGCTGGCGTACACGTCTCGACGATGAGATCGAGTCCAATCCACCTTCAGGTTGCGTTTGACGGACTGCACTACGTCGTGCACCAGGCCCGCGATCCAGGCGTCATCGGCGGGGATGCCCAAAGCTGCTCCTTCAGCGATAACATCATAAAAGGCCAGCTCCTCATCACTGAGGCCAAGCTCCTGCTGACGCCGGGCGTCCTCCTGCTGTTTCCTTCGGATTTCCACCATCACCTGGATAACATTTGCAGCCTCGATGGTGCGATTATTGTAGCGAGTGATGGCCTCGTCCAGCATTTGCTTGAAGGAACGGTAGCGCACCAGATTCTGGCGACGGCGTTGCGCCAGATCATCCTGCATGAGCTTTTCCAGTAAACGCACCTGCAAGTCCTGTTCGGGCTGGTCTTTGAAACCGGCCAGGAATTTTTCGTCCAAAATAGAAATATCTGGGCGTTCCAGGCCCGCCACGGAGAAGATGTCCACCGCCGGTCGGGCGAGAATGCTCTCATCCACCAGGTCTTTCACCGCCCGCTCGAAGTCCTCCACCGATTGCCGCGCTTTGGGCTTGAGCTTGCCCAACTCTTTGCGCAGAATCTGGTGGAAGGCCACTTCTTCCCGGTGTTCATCGCCCGTGGACAGATGGCGGATGAGGCTGTAAGCCTGGGAAAGACGGTGTTCGTCAGCCAGGAAATCCTCCAGTCGTTCCTCGTCTTGGGCCAACGCGCCGTAGCACAGACTGGTCATATCTTCCAGCTCCACGGGCGAGAGTTCGGTCCAATGAGCATAAGGTTGGCCTGGAGGCAGGTTGGAGCGGGTGATCTCCAATTGGTGGAGGAAGTAATCCACGGCTTTTTCTTCCAGATCATCCACCAAGCCGCCCCGCCCCCCGCCCGCGGCGTATTTGCGGGTGGCTTCTCGCAACTGGTCGGCGATGCCGATGGTGTCCACGATGAGGCCCGCGGGTTTGTCCCAGAAGAGACGATTGACCCGGGCGATGGCCTGCATCAGGGTGTGGCCCTTCATGGGTTTGTCGATGTAGAGGGTGTTGGCCACGGGCGCGTCAAACCCTGTGAGCCACATGTCCACCACGATGACCATCTGCAGCGGATCGTCGGGATCGATAAAACGGGCCTTGATGGCCTCCCGCTGGCGTTTGGTGGTGATGTGCCCGGCCTCGCTCCAGGCCCGGGGATCTTTGGTCAGGTTGCCGGTCATCACCACCCTGACTTCGGGACAGCCGGGCAGGGCGGTGAGTGCGTCGTATAGGGCCACGGCAATGGCCCGATTCCAAGTCACGATCATGGCCTTGCCCTGGAGGGCTTCCTGGCGTTTCTGAAAATGAACCAGGATGTCCCGCGCCAGCGCATCGATGCGATCCTGTGCGCCTGCTGCGGCTTCGATGCTGGCTTTTCTGATTTTGACTTTTTCCCGATAGTCTTCAGGCAGTTCACCTTCCATGTCCGCGGCGATGGCGTCCAGATCCCGGTCCAGGTCCCGATCGGCCAGGCGCAGGGGGATGTGACGGGCTTCGTAAAAGAGTCCCACCACGGCCTTATCCTCTTTGGCCTGCTGCATGTCGTAGATGTGGATGTAGTCGCCGAAAATCTGGGTGGTGTTGGCGTCTTCCTTGTCGATGGGCGTGCCGGTGAAGCCGATGTAGGAGGCGTTGGGCAGGGCCTGACGCAGGAACCCGGCGAAGCCGCTGAGCAGATTGTATTGGGTGCGGTGGGCTTCATCGGCCATGACCAGGATGTTATGCCGCTGCGAGAGCGCGGGATGGCGGCGTTCGCCCTCTTGCAGGCGGAATTTTTCGATGGTGGTGCAGATGATCTCGCCGCCCTGGGTGCTCAGTTTGTCCCGCAGGTCTGTCACATCCTGGGCCTGGGAAACCGGCCCGACCAGATCGCGGGCGGCCACGAAGCTTTCGTAGAGCTGGTTGTCCAGATCGTTGCGATCCACCTCCACCAGGATGGTGGGGTTCAGGCCCGGCCAACGGCGCAAGATGCCCGAAAGGAAGATCATGGAGAGGCTTTTGCCCGCGCCCTGGGTGTGCCAGATGACGCCCACCCGCCGATTTTCACCTGTCTGCAAAGCGGGCACAGCCTTTTTCACCGCGAAGTTCACGGCGAAGAACTGATGATAGCGCGCGCCCTTCTTGGTGACGCGGTCGTTGACCGCCTCGTGCACGATGAAATTGCGGATGTAGTTGAGGATGCGGTCTTTGGGAAAGAGCCCCTCGATAAGGATCTTCATGGAGCTAACAGTTGGGGGCTCGATCTTGCGCCCGTCGATGGATTTCCAGGCCGCGAACCATTCGAATGGGGCATTGTACATGCCGTGCAGCGTGCTCTTGCCGTCGGAAACGACGCAAAAGGCGTTGGTGTTGAAAAGCTGAGGGATGTCGATGACGTAGTGCCCGATCTGGTTGTAGGCCCCGCCCACGTCCGCGTACTCATCCCAGGGATTTTTCAGTTCGAAGACCACCAGAGGCAGGCCGTTGATGTAGACCGCCAGGTCGGCCCGGCGGGTGTTTTGCGGCCCCAGCACCGTGAGCTGATTCACCACCAAAAAGTCGTTGAGCTCAGGCTGTTGCAGGTCGTAATCGATGAAGTCGATATGCTGGAACCGTTCTTCGCCCGTGACCTCATAGCGCAAGTCGTAGCCCTGGCGCAGCAGGCGATGGAAGTTGCGGTTGCGCACGTCCAGATTGACGCCGTCGGGATAGGCGATGAGCTGCACGGCCCGGGCGATGGCCTCATCGGGCAGATGGCGATAGCGGCGGGCCAGATAGCCGTGCATGGCTGTTTCCAGCACGACCTGATGGGGTTCGCGAATCAGGTCGGCTCCGGGCAGATAACGGTAGCCCAGGCCTTGCAGGCGCTGGATGGTCGCCTGCTCGAAGAGGTCTTCGTTGGCGCGAGTCATGAGGATGTTCTAGAAACCACAAATAATAGCGCATCTCGAAAAATCCGAAAGCTTTGAGACAGATTTCTTGTGGGATCCATGCGTTTTGAAATTTCTCTTGCGACCTCGATCTTCGGTAGACCGCCGGAATAATATCCCTTTTGCTTTAGTTCTCGTTCCAACGCTTCCCAAGTTCCGCCGCGGATAGCATCTGGATTTCGATATTTCCGTTTTTTGCCTAAGGTGCTTGATATCTTTGGATAAACAATGTGAATTGCTTTGACGTCTCCAAAGAACCAAGCTTCTAACTCTTCTATCGCTAATCTATTGACAACTTGAAATGTTCCTTCTCTTCCAGGATGCGACTTTGTAAACAGCCCGGCCGACTTTGCTATTTCCTCCAACTTCGCCTTCAATGCTTTACAGTCGTTTTGATCTCGATCAATTAGTACGATCACATAAACATCTGGTAAGGAAAGCATGTACTTGATCCCTTTCAACCTGGATGGTAATTCTTTCAGAAGCTGTTGTTTCCCTTGAAAAGGATGAATTTGAAAACTGTGGTCTGCACCGATAATTTTTGGAATGAGATTTTTCAGGGCTTCTTCGGCAGATTGTTCTTCGACAAACACTTCAAGATGCACTTTCCCCTCCTATTCACTGACTTGATTGCTAATGCTAACAGGTTTTCCCCCAGCCGTAAGTGGATCACCAGCGCGAAAGAATCCTTCCATCCATAGATAGCCTAACTGCGCTCCATCTTTGTGCATCTCTATGATCCCGGGGATTTCAGATGTATGGAGAGCTTTTGTATAACCATTTTCATCCCGATATAATACCCAAAGTTCATTGGGTTGAAGGCCATTCACGAAGAACGGCGAGTGTGTTGTAACCATGACCTGTGTGCGTGAGCCAGCCAGTCGACATTCTTCCGCCAATTCAGGAAGAAGACGTGGATGTAGATAGTTCTCTGGCTCTTCAATCCCTATAAGCTGTGGGGGGGATGGATCGTATAGAATAGTGAGATAAGCCAGCATTTTCAGTGTCCCATCCGAAGCATATTTGGATAAAATAGGCTCATCGAATGGAACATCCTTGAATTGTAATAGCAATCGTCCGTCTCGCATGGGTTCAGAAATGACGCGTTCCAATTGTGGAATGCGCCTAGATAAAGTTTGCAATATTTGCTTCAATCGTTTTGGGTGACGTTCGGACAGAAATTGTATAACATTTGGCAGGTTGTCTCCTGTGGGAGACAACCTCTCTTGGGCTCCTGATTCTGGCAGGGATCGTGTTTGGGCAACGGATAGGTAAGATAAATGCCATCCGGTGATAAATCGACGTAGAGCGCTAACACGAGGGTGCCGGGCGAATTGCCCCAATGTATTCACTGCCAACATTTCAGGAGAATCCAACTGCTCTTGTATTCTTTCCGCCTGTGCATCGGGCATTTCCCCACTAACGACCAGTCCAGAACCTTCTCGAAAGTCTAAAAACCGGAAAGGTTTACCACGTTGCCCTCTCCGCCATTGAAGCCATTCTTCAGCTACATATGGCCCTCTCTCATTTTCATTAATCGCCAGATGATAAGTAATCAAAGGGGTGCGCGGACGTTCTCTATATTTTAATTCTATTACAATGGGACCTATGCCCCCGCGCGTCCTCAACTCTCGAAATCGCCCCCGGCGATCCCACGCTTTGCGTAAGCCAATGGAAAAACACTCGGATAGAAAGGCAAAAACATCGAAAATAGTGGATTTACCGCTGCCGTTCGGGCCAAGAAATACGGTGAGCGGTGTGATGTTTTTTAACTCAAAATCATGTAGCACACGATAATTCTTGACATGTAGGTATTCCAAGCGGGGTACTGCATGTTGGTCTGATTCGTTTAAGGACATAAGCCAATCTCCGATATTGCGAGTATGGGCAAAAATAATTGCCACTACCACATGATATTGTAACGTAGAGTTACCAGAAACGAAAGGTTAACTTTTCGTAAACAGGTCAGCCAAATACAGATTTCGTATTAAGATGGTTTTTCGATTATATGACATCGCCTCCAGATAGGGGCGCATGATGTTGGACACCCGGCAAATCTCGGCGTAATGCCATAGATCATCCACGCTGCACTTGCGCTGTTCGAGACAATCTCGCAGGGCCTCCAAGGCCACGTCCAGTCCGATTTTGTTGCGATATTTGAAGCAATCGGCTACGGTTTTGGCGGGGTTATAGATTTTGACGGAAACGCCTTCGATCTCATGGATCTCGACGCCTTCGGTAAAGGCTTTGCCGGAAAAGCGTACAAATCGGATGGCAGGATAGTCGATCTTGGGCTGCCAGTCCTTGCTCCCGATGGCCAGCCATACATCGAATGGCGTCTGGGTGGTGAGACCATGAAATCGCAGGGCGGAGAGCAGACACACCACAGCATGCGGCGCCTGTCTGGTCGCCTCGACCAGGGAACGGTGTTCGGTTACGGCTGAATTGGGTAGGGTATAGAGCCCGCGGCTCACGCGTTCCAGCAGCCCGCGACGGTAAAGCCGGTGCAGATAGCTGCCCGGGATGCCATAGGCTCTGAGATCGCGCGGGCGCAGGAAGCCGTGTTTTCGCACAATCTCGATGACTTTCTCAGTGGCTTGATGGGACATAGTGATGAAAGTGTTACAAATCCTCGGTGTTTGTTGTTATCTTCCGAGGAATTGTAACACTTAATGCCGCCGGATTACGAATCCGGCTGGGGGCGGGTGAGAAGGGAGGGAAAAGAACCGCGCCCAGGCGGATTCTTAAATCCGCCGTGGGAGAATGCGGCACCCGGCCGAGATGTAACACTGGTGATCAGAGAAAAAGTAACGGCTATGGCAATGAGTCCGGGTAGATGCCTATTTCACGTAGAAGAAGTTTGCCCAACTGGGTGATTTCATAACTGCGCACTTTTAGAGAAGCATAATTGCCAAAACCATCAACTTTCAACTGTCCAGTCTTTTTATCAAAATCATATCGTGCTTGCAATAGTCCTAGCCTTGATAAGTGTTCTTTATGGCTTTTTTGAAGAGTTTCACCATCTAGAACACTTTGTGATGATCCCAATGTAGCAACAACAGGGGATAAGATATTTTCATGTTTCGACCGGAATTCTTCGTCTCCACCCATGAAAGGATAAGCATAAAATCGAAGCCAGATAATCTCGATATCACTGAGCTCCCCAAGAATTCTCAATAAATGTTTTGATTCTTCAAAAGATATGTCTTCTGAATTAAGGCTGTTTGCGATGATATTTGCGATGTATTCCTTCCTCTCTTTGCTAATTGCCCTTGCTGCTTGGCGCATTCCTTCTTCCATCAGATCCGTAAAATGTTCGTTGCTTAGCTGTGAACGAATATAATCGTGTTCCAACTCAAGTTGAGAAATACGTTCATCCAATAGTACAGCAAATTGAGTAATCCGATCCAATCGTTGATTTGGAATTATAGTGCCAGCAATCTCAGCAAGTAGTGAACCTGCAAAAGGTACCATCCCAACCATACCTTTTACCGCAGAAGTGATAT
>JALSPL010000370.1 GCA_026985975.1 Anaerolineae bacterium
TGAACACTGTAACTGCTTACTGGATACTGCACTTATAATGTCGGACAAAGACGCAAGAACGCCTCCAACTCGTTTAGGACGCACCCATTTTGATTTCCCGAGGTTCATCTCGGGACGTCACCCGGCGGTGATTACCCATATCTTACCAAAGCCGCGTCGGTCGTAGACTTTCGAGGTCCCGCAGACCTCGAAAGTCTGGTGGAGCGGTGGCAAGCGGTCCTTGTTATCGACTTATGGGAATCACCGCGTCACCCGCTATTGACGATGACGATGTCGGTCTCGCGAAGGACATGAATCCAGATACTGTCGCCAGGCTGGAATGTGTCGAAGTCGTTGTCAAGGGCGTCGGGACGCCAGGTGCGCCATCGGGCCTGATCGTTGTCCCACACCCGCACGCTGTCGAAATCACCGGCAATGCCCGCCAGGGTTGAAGCCGCGGGCTGCGCCGTCAGAGAGGGAAAGCCGATCTGGTTCCAGCCGGGGCGCAGATGGATGGAGGTGGTGACAGGTCGGTCGCCGGGGATTTCCAATACGCCGCTACTGCTCATTAGCATCCACACGCTGATGTCATTGCCGACGGCGATGAGATCATTGGCGGCGCTGGCGGGATCGTAGGTGCGCCATACTGCGGGACTGACGCTGTTATCATACCAGCGCACCTGACTGAAGCGCCCGGCAACGCTGCTGAACACGTCGGGCAGGGTGGCGGTGTGCGGCTGCAAGGGGATGGAGAAAGCGTTCCACCCGGTGTGGAGCGCTTTGACAAAGGTGGTGGCGCCCGTGTTGCCGCTGGGAGTAGGCGTGGCGATGGGGGTGGCGGTGGGCGTGGGCGTGGCCAACACCGAACTGTTCCCCACCGTCAACGCCAATTCCGGGCGCAGATCGATGCGCCCGTTTTCGCTGCTGGCCAGGTTCATCAACAGCTCACTGCCATTCAGTCGCACGAGCCAGCCGTAATTGGGATTGCCGTTGAGCCAGCCCTGCACATCCGCTGTAACATCGAAAACCAGCACGGGGGAGGAAGTGATGGTCGCCACATCGGTGGCTGCGGCTTCGAAATCGCTGTCATACCCTCCTGCTCCCGGTTGATTCCATGCCTGACCGGGCAGCGCTTGGTCCCAGTTGGCGTCTGCTTCGCTCCAGGGGCGCTTCATGCGGTTGATGAGAGCGGTTCCTCCCGGTTGGATGGTGAAATAGGTGGGATAGAGCCGCAGTTCGGCCCGTCTCAGATCAACGGTGTGCAGCGGGGAAAGATCGAAAAAGATGAGAATGCGGTTCTGATCATCGGCTTTAGCGCTGAGGGTGAGCAGGGGCGCGTCGCCGTAGGCGACTTGGGGATCGCGCCCCGAGATAAATGTATCGGTGACGCCTTGATAATTGTCCTGCCCCGGGCGCAAGACTGTGGTGAAAAAGTCGGGCGTCGGCGTGGGCGTCGGCGTATCGGTGGGCGTGGGCGTCAGCGTGGCCGTGGGGGTGTCGGTGGGCGTTGGCGTATCCGTGGGGGTGGGCGTGATGGTGGGTGTGTCGGTGGCCGTGGGCGTCAGCGTCGGCGTCGGCGTCATGGTAGGAGTGGGTGTATCGGTAGCCGTCGGCGTGATGGTGGGCGTGGCTGTATTCGTCGGCGTGGCTGTGGGCGTGGGCGTAGGGAAGGTCGCCGAACCGGGCAGGCTGTAGCGGATGGTAAGCTTGGGGCGTTTGCCGATGTCGTCTGTGTATTCCGCCGCAGCCAGGGTGAATTGCGAATAGTCGTTGCTTGGCTCCATCTGCCAGCCAGCGTTGACCGCCGCGCCGGACAAAAATTGTTTTACGTCGTTGCTGACATTGACGTTGTACCAGCCAACGTTGTTGGCGGTGAATTCTGCGATGGGGGAGGAGGCCCG
Organism: Anaerolineae bacterium; assembly: GCA_026985975.1. Classification (GTDB taxonomy): domain Bacteria; phylum Chloroflexota; class Anaerolineae; order J102; family J102; genus M2005. The sequence continues at coordinate 1,881 of JALSPL010000370.1, forward strand.
ATCGCTGGCGCCCGTGGCCCCGGGCGTCTCCCAATCCGCCGCCGCGCTGGCCTGATTCCAGGTGACCTGCGATTCGTTCCATGTCCGCAACATGCGCCACACCCGAATTTGCACATAATGGTCATAGTCGTTGCTGATGGCGTAATAGGAAAGCGTGGCCTGGTGTACGATGATGTCCGCAGGCAGCGTGCTGAGGTCGAAGCGGGTGACGATCTTCTTTACCGGGCCGCTGCTGTTAGCCCGCCATTTCAGGGTGGGATCATCGCCATCATTCACATCAGGATTCCATTGATCCAGCACGGCGTCGGTGACGCCGTCGTAGCCATTCACGCCCGGCTGCAACACCATTTCATAAGCCTGAAGCTCGATATGACCGAAGTCAGAAAAAACGCCGCCCGGGCTTGCGCCTTCCCACACAAGCCAGGCGTCGGCTCGACCATCGCCACCGTCATCATCCTCCAACCCCAAGTCGAAGCCGATGCTGCGGCCATCGGCCAGAGAGCCGCCCAACATGCTCACGGGCACGGCCACCTCCATCTGATACCCATCACTCGTGGATTGAACATAGGCCAGCGCCAGATAACCGCCGCTGACATTGCCGTCGGCGCCGATGCGCATCTCCCAGTCGCTGGAACCGCCCTTGCGCCCGTCGTTGTCGCCGTCGAATGAAAGATGCACCGCATCGCCCGGCCCCACCACGTCATCTTTTACGACGACGCCGATGAAAAGATAATCGGGCCACCAGCGGGTGCGCACCGTGGCGCTGAGGTCCGCGTCGGTGATAGGCGCGCCCTGATGCGTATCAGCGGTCGCGGTTTTTAGATCAAAGGTCTGCTCGTTACTCCAGTCGCTCAGGTCGCCGTCCAGCGCCAGATTTCCGGCGGGGAGGGAGGTGAGCGAGCGGGCGTCGCCGCCAAAAGGCAGCAATGTGACCGAAGCGAAATTAGCGGGATCATCCGCCACACTGTCGCCGTTCCAGATGATGCTCTTTTGATCAAAATGGCTATCGTAGTCGAACAGACCCACGTTCAACCCCACCGCGCCGTTGGCGGAGAAGTCGCCGCCCAGCGCCGAGGCGGGCAAGACAATCTCCACCCGATAGCTGGTTGCGTCCCAGGTGGTGGCGCTGGTCACAGGGATGCCGTCGCTATCCACCCGGCCTTTGGCGTAAAACACGATGTGGTGGTTGTCGGAGCCGTTCTGGCCGTCGCCCAGGCCATCCACAGCGATCTCCACCCGGTCATGATCGGTGACGACATTGTCAGAAACATCCAGGGCAATGAAAAGCTTATCCTGATGCCACCGCACCCGCAAGCGGGCGCTGAGATCTGCGGGATCACTGATGTCACCGGCGCTGGCGTCGGACGTGCTGGCGTCGATGGTCATGGCTGCGGCTGTGGTCCAGTCCTCCAACACGCCGTCGGTGATAGTGTTCTGCTGGGGCGGGGCGTTGACATTGCGGCGCACCAGCGCGTCGTATTGGAGGATGACGTGGTCTTCACCCACAGCGTAGGCCAGGTCCCGGCTATAGGCCCGCACGCCGTGCAGCTTGCCGCTGGCGGGAACGTCGATCTTCTGCCAGGTGACGCCGCCGTCATTGGTGACGGCCAGGCCGCCATCTTCGCCCACGGCCCAGCCCACATTTTCGTCCGCCATGTCGATGGCCAAAAATGTAGGGATGCCATCGTTGAGGACGGCGTCGCTCCATGTGTCGCCGCCATCGTTGGAGCGCACCACCGCGGCGGAGAGGCAGGGAGCCTCATGCTCCCAGCCGCCCGGCGCCCGCGAACATCCCGCCAGCCACACTTTGTCCAACTGACCGTCGTGATTGGCGTCCACTGCGCTCACCGCCTCGAATTTCCAGGAGCCGTACTGGCTGGGCAACGTTTTGTCCCCCCAGTGCTTGCCACCGTCCCAGGTGTATTTGAGATAAGGTTTCAGCACCGACATGGCGCCGGCGTCGGGTGAGATCATATCCAGATCCACGCCCGTGAGGGTGAAGCCGATGCTTTCGGCTTCCACCCAGTGCGCGCCACTGTCGCTGGTGTCGAAATAATGGTGCGTGCCGGTTGTGACGCCTTTGGCGTCGGTGGTGCGCGCCACATCATAGAGAAAACCGCCATAACCGGGCGTATATTCCCGCCGCCAGGTCTGTCCGCCGTCGGTGGTGTGCAGCACCAGGCCAAAGCGCCCCACAGCGTGACAATCGTCGGGATTGCCGGGAGCGCATTGCACCGCCATCAACCATGATTTATAATCGTCCGCCGCATCCCCGCCGGTGTCAGGGTCCGATCGGGTTTCCCGATACAGCTCTCGCCAGGAATATCCTCCATCCTCAGTCTTGAGCGCGTCCAGGTGGTCGCCCACCGCGTAAGCCACATCCTCCGAGGCGGCTACGACGTCGAACCAGCGGGGATAATGCCCGCCGATGTTATGCCGCCAGGCCGCACCGTCATCGCTTTGCCAGATGAACCAGCTTTGGGGATTCACCGGGCCGCCCCAGTTGCCGTCATTGTTGGTGACCACGCTGCCGCCCGCCCAGACTTTCGCCGTGCTGCCCGCGCCCACAGCAAAAAGATCATGCCCCCCCTTATCACTGCCATCGATGGCCGAGACAATCTGCCAGGAATTGCCGCCATTGGACGTCCGGGCGATGGCGCCGTCCCGGCCCGCGGCCCAGCCGATGCTGCTCTGGCCGGGTGCAAAGCTGATGGCGTACAAGTCTACGCCGACGCCGGTTTGCTTCACCTGCCAGCTCCCGCCATTGTCGTCGCTGATGAGCAGGATATCATTGGCCCCCACCGCCCAGATCCTGGCCCCGATCATGGCGACATCATACAGATTGGCCGAGGTGACGCCGTTTTTCCGCACCCAGGTCTGGCCGTGGTCGGCGGTGACCAGGATGACGCCGCCATCGCCCACCACAACGCCATGTTCGCCATCGCTGCTGAAAGCGACGGCCCGCAGGATGGTGGTCACGCCGCTGGCCTGGTCGCTCCAGGTTGCGCCGCCATCCTGGCTGATGCGGATCAGACCATTTTCGCCAACGCTCCACCCGCGGCTATCGTCATGGAAGAAGACGCCGTGCAGGATTTTGCCCGGGGCGTCGCTCAGCTCGCGCCAGCGCCCGCCGCCGTCGTCCGAGAAAAGCACGAGACCGTTATCGCCTACGGCCCACACATTCATGCCCGTGGCCGCGATGCTATTCAGATCGACATCCGGGCGCGGTGATTGGTAATGCCATGTATCGCCGCCGTTGTCGGTGCTGATGATCAGACCCTCGGAGCCGACGCCCACCGCATTCTGCGCATCGAAGGCCGCAAGATCATAGAGATAGCCTTCCCCGCGCCAGACGCGATTCCAGCCTGCGGCCTGAGCCCGGGGTGCGTTTGCAGGCGTGGCCGCGGCCATCTTCGCCAGCCAGGGAGCCAGCGTCAGGGTCAGGAGGATGAACGGAAGGAGAATAAGCAGTTTGGGAATGGAAGAAATTTTTTTCATAGCGATACGATGAATGTACGATTGAGGAGAGGACGGCGTTTGTCTCTTCCAACATAACAGCCCATTTTGACTACGTCAAGGCCTTTGTGAATATCATGATCAAACTGTCATGGAGAAATCGGGGATTTTGGGATAAAATGAAGGAAGTTTCATCACGCGGCGTCTCACACAGGGCCGCGAAGGTCTCCGACATGAAGATTCCCGATACGTCATCTTCTTCTCTATTTACGCCTCTTGCCCTGGGTCAGGCCCCTGGCAAGATCATTCTCTTTGGCGAACACGCTGTGGTGTATGGTCGCCCGGCCATTGCGGCGCCGGTGCAGCAGGTGCGCGCCCGGGCCGAGATCTGGCCCGCCGAGGCCTGCACGGTGGAGGCCGCGGATCTGCACCGACGCATCCCCGTGGCGGATGCGTCGCCCGACGATCCCTTGGCCCGCATCGTGCGTCTGACCTGCGAGGCGCTGGCCCGGCCCCTGCCCCCCTGGCGCATCCGCATCGCCTCCGAAATCCCCGTCGCTTCGGGATTGGGCAGTGGCGCCGCCATCTCCGCCGCCATCGTGCGGGCCATGCTGGCAGCCTTCGACGCAGCGTTGGATGATGCGACCGTTTCCGCCCTGGTGTACGAAGTGGAGAAAATCCATCACGGCTCGCCCAGCGGCGTCGATAATACGGTGGTGGTTTATGAACGCCCGGTTTGGTTCATGCGGGGGAAGCCTCCCCAGCCTTTTGCTGTGGCCCGCCCCATCCATCTCCTCATTGCCGACACCGGCGTCTCCAGCCCCACCAGAATTGCAGTGGGGGATGTAAACAAGGCCTGGGAGCAGGACCCAACCCGTTATGAAACCCTGTTCGATGCTGTGGGCAGCGTCGCTCAACGGGCCCGAAGCGCCATCGAGACGGGCGATGTGGCCGCTTTAGGGCCGTTGATGGATGAAAATCAGCGTCTTTTGGCTGCAATGGGCGTTTCGTCACCGGAGCTGGAGGCGTTGATCCGGGCAGCGCGTGCAGCAGGCGCTGCCGGGGCCAAGCTCAGCGGCGGCGGCCGCGGGGGCAACATGATTGCGTTGGTGGACGACGAGCATGTTGGGCTGGTGAGCCGGGCGTTGACCGCAGCCGGCGCTGTGAGCGTCATCGCAACCACCATCCCGCCCGCTATCGTGGTATAATGACTTGGCATCCTGCAAGTCGAGAGCGTTCGCTCCGCACACCAGGCCCGATGCGCCTTCGCACTTGGTAGCCCGTGGCTTCCAGCCGCGAGCGCTGACCGCAAACGCCAACCATCAATTTCACAGACTCAAACCTGTCAGGTTATGGTCTGCGAAGATCACCTGAGCAGTTACCAACCGATTTTATCGACGTTTTCATCCATCGAGGCTGTTTCCCATGGCTCCCAATAATACCATCGCCATCATCGACGCGGACATCCGCAGCGGGCAGGATGAACTGGCCCGCGAAGAAGTTCTGGCCCGTCTGCACGCGTTCCATGGTCCCTGCGTGACGCCCCTGTGGGTGAACTGGCTGCGGGCCCGGGCTGATTTGCGCATCGTTTGCATGGTGCATGATCTCACCCGGCTGGATGATTTTCTCATCGACGTGTTACGGGATGCGAAAGGCGTCATCGGCACCCGGGCCGCGCTCTCCTTTGGCGGTCGCGCCGATATCAACCGCCTAATGGAGCTGCCCCTGGCCGCCAACGGACGGCTGTATGCGGCCACCGTGCGTATCAAGCTCATGCCCGGCAACGATCGCGAGGCCTTCGATCGCATCTGGTCTCTGCCCCGGCACCCGTCGGTGAATCCTGTGTGGCTGCTGCGCACTTATCATGGCTATGACGCCGACCTGAACATGTTGCTCTTTTCGGGCGATTATCCCGCCATCAATGGTTACATCACCAGTTGGCTGCGGCCCGTGCCGGGCCTGGTGGACACCGAGATCAGTGATGTCACCGACTGGCGGCTGCTGGCTTCGCCCGAGCAGATGATCCAACTGGCCGAACAGTTTTTTGAATTCAATCAAGAAGAGAAAAATAACGGTCGATAAACGCATGAACGCCTCCTATCGCGATTTTACAAAACGCCTTCGGTTGCTCATTAGCAAACGTCCAGATTTGATTACGATGACGTTGGGCAACATCTTCACCATGCGTCTAATCGGAAACAAAACTCATGGAGACCTGGCCGAGATCGCGATTGCGGAATTCATCAACCAATACATGTATGATTTCCGGTCGGTGCATGTAGGCAAAGACCTTTATCGGGCCAAATCTCGTGAAGAGGACATCCGTATTATCAATGAGATGACGCATGATGAATTTCCTGTCAGCCTGAAAGCTTATGGCGATGGGCCATTGCAATTGTCGACCGACAAAAACTTCCGCATGTTTCCGCGGTTGGAGATCGAAGGGAAGAAGATAACCGATCCTGCAAAAATCCAGGCGATTTTCGATAGCCAGGCGTTTTCTGACTTCGGCAATATCAACGTACTACCTCTTGTCTACGACGAAAAGGCGCAGCAATGCAACATGATGGTGTTCGATTTCGAAGAAGCAAAGAGGAATACAGCAGTGATAAGGCTTGAAGAAGCCGGTCGAGGTCGAAAACACCCGATTTATCGTTTTTATGATGATGCCGGTGCATATATTTACGAGGTGAGATATGGCGGGCCTGCGGCCAACGCCCTGCAACGGGGTTTGTGGACGCATACTCGCAGGGCAGCCGACTATTTCGAAAGTCTAACCGGAGGATGGGTGACCTATTCGCATAACCTGGTGTTAGTTGAACTCTTTTCTCATGCGCTGGTTGCAAGCAAGCCGGGCCATGAGCAGGCTTTGGCGGAGATTAGAAAAGATATCGAAAAGCTGCGAGGTGGTATACAATGAGCGCCGCTCTGGTTCAACAACCTCTTTTCGAGGATGTCGTGACTGTCCCCCCTACTGAGGGGGTCAAGTACGCCGGGTCCAAGCTGAAGTTGCTGCCACATATCATCGAGCTTGTGCGCAGCACCGACGCCCGAACCATCCTGGATGGATTTTCGGGGACAACTCGCGTCTCGCAGGCGTTGTCGCAATTGGGGTACAAACTCATTGCCAATGACGTTGCCGTATGGTCGAAAGTTTTTGGGGATTGCTATCTACTCAACAAACGTCCTCCTTCCTATTACCGAGCCCTGATCGATCATTTGAACGCCCTGCCTCCCCAATTCGGATGGTTTTCAGAACATTACGGCGGCAGTCCCGAGACTGACTCCTCCAAAGATGCGAATGGCCTGAAAAAGCCCTGGCAGCTCCATAACACCATGAAGCTGGACGCCATTCGGGCGGAAATTGACGTCTTGGAACTGGATGAGATCGAAAAAGCGGTGGCGCTTACCAGTTTGATTCTTGCGCTGGACACAGTGGATAACACCATTGGACACTACTCATCCTATCTCAACCGCTGGTCGCCCCGCTCTTACAAGACGATGCAATTGAAAGTCCCCCGACTGATTCCCCAACAGGCGGACCATCTTGTTTTTCAGAAAGATATTTTCGATGTGTTGGGCGATGTCAGCGTGGATCTGGCTTATTTCGATCCACCATACGGCTCCAATAATGAAAAAATGCCTCCTTCGCGGGTGCGATACGCCGCCTATTACCATTTGTGGACCACCGTCATTCTCAACGACCGTCCTGCGCTGTTTGGCAAAGCCAAAAGACGGCGCGATACGTCGGATCGTCTTTCAGCATCGGTTTTCGAGGAATTCAGGCGAAATCCTGACACAGGGCGGTTTATCGCCGTCGAGGCCATCGAGCAGATGCTGATGGCCGTCGACGCCCGTTACATCATTCTTTCATACAGCTCTGGCGGTAGAGCCACTGCTGAGGAATTGCACGAGGCCATCCGCAAGGCGGGAAAGCTGCTAAAGGTGATCAATGTTGATTATCGACAGAATGTGATGGCTGGCATGAAATGGACGAATGAATGGATTCGAGAGGATGAAACGCACCCTCACCACGAGTTTTTGTTCCTGATCGAAAAATTCTGACGCCATCAATTCCCGGAAAAACGAGACGCTGTATCGGTCTCTCACACGCGATACTACGAGTCAATCATGTCAAAAGAAACTTCATTCGAAACCATCCTTTTCGACGTCGTCGACGGCGTCGCCCGCATCACCCTGAACCGGCCCGACCGGCTCAACGCCCTGACCACGGGCATGACCAAAGAACTGCTGGCCGCGCTGAAGACCTGCGCCCGGGATGA